>JAGWYX010001034.1 GCA_018969165.1 Verrucomicrobiota bacterium | reverse complement strand
TTACTGTCCGTCCCGAGCGCGCGTTTTGTGTCTCGGAACGGGCGTGGTCGAGAGGGGAGCAGGGCTGACCAACAACCCCCGCACCGAAGGAACACGCGCGTTGGTCGTGGCGTTAGCAGAGTTCGAGGCAACGCTTTGGAGTGTTGGCGTTTACGGTACTTTTCTCAATTTGTGAGTCTAACCGAAATACAGGTAAAGGTGACTTTCGCCGATGTCGTCGTCTGGTTGGAGAGCGGCGTTGTGCGTCGTGCACAAACGGTTGCAGGCCTCCCGAACGGCGCTCCGGTCGGCGGAGAGCGACGGAAGTTGGATGAGGAGGCAATCACAGAACTGGTCCTGCGCATTGTTGAAATAGATGTCGGCAGCAATTATCGAGGTGGCGCCCGCGGCGTAGAGTTGTTCAACCAACTCAGCGGCCCGCGATCGGTCGTCGAAGCTGCCGAGCGACGGCTTGCCTTGGGCGGGGGGTGTTCCGGCCAACCATTGGCGCGCTTCGGTGTGATTTGGTTTTTCGAGTAACGCGGCGACGAACAACTCGTGCTGCTTGCAGTCCAGTTCCGGTCCGGGTTGTGCCACAGTGGCCGACGCGTCGTCGTCGCAATTCGGGAGCCGCTGGTCACCAATTGCCGCCGTGCGGTAGTCCTCGCGGCTGACCGATTCGTTGTTCACCAAATACTCCTCATGAACAAGGGTCCCGTCACGCAGCCAGGCCCGGCTGCGTCCGGTGAAGGTGCCGTCGATAGTGGAAAATTCGAGCTTCAAATGCCCGTTCGCGTGCCATTGCCGCTGGATGCCCGTGCCGTGGATCATTTCGTAGCTCCCCAGGGGTTTCCCGTCCTCGCTCCACTGGCGGCAGATCCCGTGGAGTTTGCCCTGAACGTATGGGGCTTCTGAGGCCAGCACCCCGTTTTTGTGCCAGGTGCGTACGATCCCGTGAAGCTGGCGATCTTCGTAAGGTGTCTCCTGGCGAAGCTGGCCGTTGCGATAATACAGTCGTTCTGTGTTTGAATCTGCCATAACTGCGCTTGGTCCGGGGCTGAAAATGGCTGGCCGGATGGACTGAAATACGAGCCGGATCGATGTCCGGGAACGCAACCGCGAGTTCTCTCAAGTGAAGGGGCGCGAACTCAACGCACCCTCACTCAGGCACCGCGAAGCGCCCGCAGAGAAGCACGCCGAGCCGCGCCCGAGTGGGCGCGTGCTCGACCGGCTCCCTGCATGGAAAGTTCGCGGTTTCGAGTGAGGACGTTGCCGATACGCAAAATGTGTCGTCGCCTGATTTTACATAAGAGATGTCACTGTCGCATCCTTCGTAGCGAAAACGGACGGATGCGCCAAGATTAAAATCGTGCTCGGGAGACAAGGCGTTTCCAGCGTGAAAACCAGGGCGAAACCGTCCGGTCTGGCTCCAGGGGCGGGAGTGTGGTCCGTCGGAAACCGCGTTCACAATGAACCAGCACGCATTCATGGTCGCGCTGGTTCCGCAGCACGTGCGGCTTGATTTTGTATTCCTCGGTTTCCTGGTAATTGCGCGTGCGTTTGCCACCAGTGTAACCCCACGAACGTTTGAAGACCTTGCGTTTGCCGAGGAAGTCCGCGCTCTGGACGGCGTCCCCTTCGTCGGCGGCACGAAAAATCATGCGGTTCCGCAGGTTGAGGGTGAGGACCTTCGATTTGTCGTTGCCGAGCGGCGGGATGAACGAGGTGCTCGATTGCGCCGCGGCAACGATCGTCGCTCCGGCTTCGCGG
>JAGWYX010001033.1 GCA_018969165.1 Verrucomicrobiota bacterium | reverse complement strand
AGATATCCGGGGCCGTCCGTTCTCGAATTGCAACCGGGTTCCTGGAGCTAAGTCCTTGGACAATTGAGTATTAAAAGAGTATTAAAAATTGGTGGATGACTTGGCACCGGTCTTGCGAACGGATCAGGCGATGCTCGGTGATCTCCTGATTTTGATCCGAACGAACACCTGCCTGGCGTGGCTGCGGAGACGGCGTGGGCCCGCGTTGTGGGTAGAGATCCATGCCCCGGCTTGCCTGGCGCGGAGGGCTCGGTTCGAGATCTTCCTGGGTCGTGTGATCCCGGCGCCCCCAGTTGCAATCACTCTCCCGGTCGGTAGTTGCCCCTGAATAACAACCCATGAAAAAAATCGAAGCCATCATCAAACCGTTCAAGCTGGAGGAAGTCAAAGACGCCCTGGGGGAACTCGGGATCGAGGGCATGACGGTCATCGAGGCCAAGGGATTTGGCCGGCAGAAAGGTCACACCGAAACCTACCGCGGCAGCGAATACACGGTGGATTTCCTGCCTAAGATTAAGATCGAGGTGGTCGTCGCCGACAATCGGGCCAGCGAGGTCGTCGCCGGGATCATCAAGGTCGCCAAGACCGGCAAGATCGGCGACGGGAAAATCTTCGTGTCGGGCGTGGAAGAGGCCATCAGGATTCGCACGGAGGAGAAAGGAGAGAAGGCGGTTTAAACCGGTCCCCAAGGAAACACGCAGCCCTGTAGAACTTATGATCAAACAAATCAGCACCTCCCTCGGACTCATCCTGCTGCTCGGCTCCCTGACCCTCCGCGCGCAGAACACGAATGCCCCGGCAAACCCCAACGCTCCCCCCGCGGCCGTGGCAACCGACAACACACCAAAACCAGACCCAAGCGGGCACAATACGGGCGCTGCCTCCGATGCTGCCGACGCCTCGAACACCGCTTTCGTCATCACCGCGCCGACGGAACTGAGTGCCGCCGACAAAAAAGACCCGGCCAAGGTCAAGGCGTACAACGACGCAAAGAAGGCGTATGACGACTACACCGCGCAAGCGAAAGTCGAGCCGCTGGCGGTTCGGCTTGCAGACTCGGTAGGGCACAATCGTGTGGCAATTAACTTCATGTGGACCTTGATTACAGGATTCCTGGTCATGTTCATGCAAGCCGGGTTCGCGCTCGTGGAAACGGGGCTGTGCCGCGCGAAAAACTCCGGGCACACCATGGCGATGAACTTCATGATCTATCCCATGGGAATGCTGGGGTTTTACCTTTGCGGATTTGCCTTCATGTTCGGCGGATTGGGCGCGATCAGCACGATGGGTAATTACGCGGGCTTGAATGGCGAGTGGACGATCAACCTTTTCGGAAAGCCCTTCGGCCTCCTCGGCTACAAGGGATTCTTGTTGCAGGGTGCCGGTTATGATACGGCCGCATTCGCGCTGTTCCTATTCCAGATGGTCTTTATGGACACGACGGCGACGATCCCGACCGGCGCCGCGGCGGAAAGATGGAAGTTTTCCGCGTTCATGATCTATGGGTGCTGCATCGGGACGTTCATGTATCCCCTGTTCGGGAACTGGGTTTGGGGCGGGGGTTGGCTCTCGCAGCTCGGCACCAATTTTGGCCTCGGGCATGGTCACGTGGATTTCGCGGGCTCGTCGGTTGTCCACATGCAAGGCGGCGTGATTGCTCTCATCTTTGCCTGGTTGATCGGTCCACGGTATGGAAAATATGACAAGAACGGGAAAATTGTTCACCCGATTATGCCCCACAGCATTCCGAT
>JAGWYX010000099.1 GCA_018969165.1 Verrucomicrobiota bacterium | reverse complement strand
CTTTTCCACCTCGTCTTTGCTGCGGTAGCGCTGCGGGTCGCCCATGGAATGGCCGCGATAACGGTAAGTGACCGCTTCGATGAATTGCGGACCGCCGCCCGCGCGGGCCTTGGCCGCCATCGCGCGGACGGTGTTCCGGACCAGGGCCACGTCGTTGCCGTCGATCCGCACCGCCGGCATGTTGAACGCGCAGGCCTTGCTGCACACGTCAGTGACGGCCGAGGCGCGTTCGACCGCGGTGCCCATGCCGTAGCGGTTGTTCTCGGCAATGCAGAGCAGGGGGACTTTCCAAACCGCCGCCAGGTTCAAGCTGGAGAAGAACACACCGCTGTTGGCGGCCCCGTCGCCGAAGAAACACGCCACCACGCGCGGCTGTTTCTGGTATTGGGCGGCCAGGGCCAGGCCGACGGCCAGCGGGATGTGCCCGGCCACGATGGCATACCCGCCCCAGAGGTGCCGTGTCCGGTCCGCCAGGTGCATCGAACCGCCTTTGCCACGGTTTAGCCCAGTCGCCTTGCCGAACAGCTCGGCCATCACCCGCTTGGGGTCCACTCCGCGCGCGAGCACGTAGCCGTGATCCCGGTAGTGCGTCACCACATCGTCCTCGGCCTCGAGCGCCGCCAGGGCGCCGACCGCGATGGCCTCCTCGCCGATGTAGAGATGCAGGAACCCGCCGATCTTGCCCTGCTGGTAGGATTCCTCGGCGCGCTCCTCGAACCGCCGGATCAAGCTCATCTTCCGGAACCAGTCCAGGGCCTCTGCTTTGCCTATTTCCTGGGGCATACGTAGAATTCTCAGGCGTTGATGGCCACGCCCATCGCGTCCAGGGCCACTTCGCCCAGGGCTTCGGTCAAGGTCGGATGCGCGTGCACGGCGTAGGCCAGTTCGAGCGGCGTCAACTCCATTGCCTTGGCCAGGCTCAGCTCGCCGGTCAACTCGGTCACCTCCGGCCCGATCAGGTGCGCGCCCAGGATTTCGCCGTATTGAGTGTCCACGATCATTTTCACAAACCCTTCGGTCTCGTTTAACCCGAGGGCCTTGCCGTTGGCGCGGAAGGGGAACCGGCCCACGCGGAGGGCGCGGCCGGTGGCGCGCGCTTGCGCCTCGGTCAACCCGAGCGAGGCGACCTGCGGGGCCGAGTAAGTGCAGCGCGGCACGCGGTTCAGGTCCAGGGCCCGCGGTTCCTTGCGAGCGATCAGTTCGGCGACGAGCACCCCCTGGGCCGACGCCACGTGTGCCAGGGCCAGTTTCATCGTCACGTCGCCGATGGCGTAAAGACCCGGCACGGTCGTGCGGCCGAACTCGTCCACCTTGATCGCGCCGCCTTCGAGCTGCGCGCCGAGGGCTTCGAGCCCGAGCCCTTCGAGGTTTGGTTGCACGCCGACGGCCACCAGGACGCGGGCGGCTTCAACGGTCTGCGGACCCCCGGGGGTCGCCAGGCGCAGCCGCACCTGGTTGGCGGCGATCTCGGCGCCTTCGACTCGCGCGCCGGTGTGAAAACTGACGCCGGTCTTTTTCATCTCCTTCTCGAAGGCGATGGAAATCTCTTCGTCTTCCTTGGGCAACAAATGCGGCAGCAATTCGATCACGGTCACCGCGACGCCGTAGGAGCGGAAAACCGTCGCGAATTCCATGCCGACGGCGCTGGCGCCGACGATGGCGATGCTCGCCGGCAACTCGCGGAGTTCCAGCGCCTCGCGCGAGGAGAGGACCTGGCGGCCGTCGATGGTCAAGCCGGGAATGGAGCGCGCTCGCGCGCCAGTGGCCACGATGATGTGGGGCGCGGTCAACTCGCGCCCGGCCGGTTTCACGGCCACGCGGTCCCGGGCGGCCAGTGTCGCCTCGCCCTTGATGACCTCGACCTTGTTCTTCTTCATCAGGAAGGCGACGCCTTTGACCAGGCGTTCGGCGACCGCGCGGCTGCGCGCCTGGGCGGCGGCGTAATCGGCCTGGTAGCGGTCGATGGTGATGCCGAATCGTCCGGCGTCGCGCACCAACCGCACGACCTCGGCATTGCGCAGGAGCGCCTTGGACGGGATGCAACCCCAGTTGAGGCAAACGCCCCCCAACTCGCCCCGTTCCACCAGGGCCACCCGCAAGCCAAGCTGCGCCGCGCGCACCGCCGCCACGTACCCACCCGGGCCGCCGCCGACCACGATCAAATCGTACGCGGACTCAGGCATAAGCGGCCGGGGTTGGCGGGCACGCGTTCGGCAAAACGCCGAGTCGCGTCGTGCGCCGTTGAAGCCGAGGTCGGGACCGGCCGGGGGCGCGGATCACGGAAACGATTTTGCCTTGTCGGGCCGCGCAAAGTGTCTTCACATCCATCAAATTATAAATAAACTGAGACATTAGACGATGACGAGCAAGATTTCATTGGGAGATTCCGACCCACGGCCGGGCGGCCGCCGGCGGAATGGCTGAGCCGCACCCGACCGTGGCGCCGGGGGCGTCCCACTGCGGGCGCGAGCGGACCGACCCGATCCAGGCCTGGCCGGCGCCGAGCAACCTGGATTACGCCGAGCGCCGGTGGGCGGAGTATTGCCACGACCCGGCCTCGGTGCCCGCCGAGTGGCGCGAGTATTTTGGCCGATTCAACGGCCAAGACGAGGTTAAGGCGCCGTTCCAGCGCGGCCCGTCCTTTTCCCGCCGAAGCATTTTTCACGCGACGGGCGCGTGGGCGGGTCGTCCGGGTGTGCCCGAGGACTTGCTGCGTCTGCAGCACCGGGTGGACCGCCTGGTCCGCGCCTACCGCGTCCGCGGCCATATCCAGGCCCAGTTCAACCCGCTGCGCGACGAGGTTCCGTACGTGCCGGAGCTGGACCTGGGCTATTACGGGCTGACGGCGGCGGATTTGGACCGCGAGTTCGTGTGCGAAACGATGGCGCGCGACGGCTGCTTGCGGTTGGGCGAGATTATTCGCCGGTTGCGCCAGGTCTATTGCGGTCCCATCGGGTTCCAATACGCGCACATTGACGACACCCGAATGCGGCACTGGGTCCAGGAGCGGATCGAGGGGCAGGCCTACTGGTCGCCCCTGCCGCGTGCGCAGCAAGTGCGCATCCTGACGCGGTTGACCGACGCCGTCGTGTTCGAGCAATTCATTCGCAAGAAATTCGTCGGCGCGAAGACGTTCTCCCTCGAAGGCGCCGAAAGCCTGATCCCGCTGCTGGACCTGGCGATCGAGCAGGCGGCCGGCTACGGCGTCACCGGCGTCGTGCTGGGCATGGCGCACCGCGGCCGGCTCAACGTCCTGGCGAACATCATCGGCAAAAGCGCGCGCGAGATTTTCCGCGAGTTCGAGGACGAGGACCCGGACCTGTATCTCGGGGGCGGCGACGTGAAGTATCACCTGGGTTATAGCGGCGATTACCTGACCGAAGCTGGCCGGCGGGTGCATTTGTCGCTCTGTTTCAACCCGAGCCACCTCGAATTTGTGAACCCGGTGGTGCTGGGGCGCGTGCGGGCCAAGCAAGACCGGGCCAACGACACCGACCGGGCGCAGGTGTTGAGCCTGCTCATCCACGGGGATGCGGCCTTCAGCGGCGAGGGGATCGTGCAGGAGACGCTGAACTTGAGCCGTCTGCCCGGTTACCGGGTGGGCGGGACGATCCACGTGATTGTCAACAACCAGATCGGTTTCACCACCCCGCCGTCTGAAGGCCGGTCCACGATGTACGCCACCAGCGTGGCCAAGATGCTGCCGGCGCCCATCCTGCATGTCAACGGCGAGCATCCGGAGGCGGTGGCCCGGTGCATCCAGTTGGCGATGGATTTTCGGCACACGTTCAAGCTCGACGTGGTGATCGACATGCACGGTTACCGCCGGCTCGGCCATAACGAAGGCGACGAGCCGTCCTTCACGCAGCCCTTGCTTTATCAGCGCATCGAGCGTCGCAAGTCCGTCCGGGACGGCTACCTCGAACACCTCCTGGAACTGGGCGAGGTGACGACGGCCGAGGCTGACCAGATCGCGCAGCGGCGCCAGGCCCTGCTCGAACAAGGCTTGGCCGAGGCCCGCGCCGCCAGCCGCGCCGAGGCGCCGAGCACCCTCGCCGGGATTTGGCAAAACCACCGCGGCGGACCGGAACCGGCCGAGGACGATCCGTCGACGGGCGTGCCGGCGGAGCGATTGACGGCGTTGCTGGAGAAGCTGACCACGGTTCCCGCGGGGTTCAACCTGCACCCGAAACTGCGCCGGTTCTTGGAGCAACGCCGCCGGATGGCGCACGGCGAACAACCGCTCGACTGGTCGGCCGCCGAGGCGCTGGCGCTGGCGTCGCTGGCCGTGACGGGACATCGAGTGCGGTTTTCGGGTCAGGACACCCCGCGGGGCACGTTCAGCCAACGGCACGCGGCCTGGCACGACGTGCAGACCGGCGCGAGCTACGTGTCGCTCCAGCACCTGGCCCCGGACCAGGCGCCCGTCGAGATTTGGAACAGCCCGCTGTCCGAGGCGGGGGTGTTGGGCTTCGAGTATGGATACAGCCTGGACTCGCCTGAGGGGCTGGTCCTCTGGGAGGCGCAGTTCGGCGACTTTGTGAACGCGGCGCAAGTGGCGATCGACCAGTTCCTGGCGAGCAGCGAAGACAAATGGCGCCGCCTGAGCGGCCTGGTCCTCCTGCTGCCGCACGGATTCGAAGGGGCCGGCCCGGAGCATTCGAGCGCGCGCCTGGAGCGCTTTCTCGCCCTGGCGGCCGAGGACAATCTCCAGGTGGTGGTGCCCAGCACGCCGGCCCAATATTTCCACGCCCTGCGGCGACAGGAACTCCGCCGGTGGCGCAAACCCCTGGTCGTCTTCACTCCCAAAAGCATGCTGCGCCATCCGCAGGCCGTCTCCACGCTCGCGGATTGCGCCGCGGAAAAATTCCGGCGGGTCCTGGCGGATCCGTTGCATCCGCCGCTGGCCGAGGTTCGGCGGGTGTTGTTGTGCAGCGGCAAGTTGTTTTACGAACTGGCGGCCCACCGCGAGCAACTCGGCGCAGCCGACCTGGCGATCCTCCGGTTGGAGCAACTTTACCCGCTCCCGCGGGCGGAACTGGAGGCCGCGCTGGCTCCCTGCCGACCGGGCACGAATGTCATCTGGGTCCAGGAGGAGCCCGAGAACATGGGCGCGTGGCGGTACCTGCGCGTGACACTGGGGCCGAAGCTCTTCGAGCGTCTGCCCATCAGCGGCATTTGCCGGCCGGCCTCCGCCAGCCCCGCCACCGGCTCCCATGCGGCCCATCTCCTGGAGCAGAACCAACTCCTCGAAAGCGCCTTCGGCCCGGAACAAACGACCCCGCGCCCGCGCCTCGAAACCATCGCCGGCGTTAAACAACTCCCGACCAGCCCATGAACTCTGACTCGACGACCGTTGAACTCAAAGTCCCCGCCCTGGGCGAGTCTATCGCCGAAGTTGAAGTCGTCGAATGGCTCAAACAACCCGGTGATCCGGTGAGCAAAGACGAGAGTGTCGTTGTGCTCGAAACCGACAAGGCCGCCGTCGAGGTCCCGTCTCCGGTTGCGGGTCGATTGGCCGGCATTCTCAAGGCGGTCGGCGCGCGCGTGCGGATTGGTGAAGTGCTCGGGCAGGTCGCGGCCGCGGCTGCGGTTCAACCCGGTTCAACGCGTCCGGCCGGGGCGCCGCCAACCGCCGGTGCGCCCGCGGCGCCTGAGCCGGTGCGCTCCGCATCGCCCACGGGGGTTTCGTCCCCAGCAACGCCGGTGCGGATCACCCCGGTGGCGGCCAAGATGCTCGCGGAAAAAGAACTGCCGCTCGACGCGATCCAACCGAGCGGCCCGGGTGGGCGGGTGATCAAAGAAGACGTCCTCCGCGCGGAAGCCAAGGCCCGGCCGGCCGCGGCTGCGGTGGTGAACGCCGGTGCGCCGGCCGCGTCGGCGCCGCCAGCGGGAGACCGGGAAGAGGAGCGTGTGCCGATGAGTCTGCTACGGCGGCGGATTGCCGAGCGGCTCGTTCAGGCGCAGCACACCGCCGCGTTGCTGACCACGTTTAACGAGATCGACATGGCCAGCGTGATCGCCTTGCGGCGCGAGGTGCAGGAGCAATTCCAGGAGCGGTACCAGGTCAAGCTCGGGTTCATGTCCTTTTTCACCAAGGCGGTCATCGAAGCGCTCAAGGAAGTCCCGCAGCTCAACGCGGAGATTCGCGGCGTGGAGATCGTGTACCGGAATTACTTTGACATTGGGATCGCGGTGGGGAGCGACCGCGGGCTGGTGGTGCCGGTGCTGCGGCACGCGGAACGGATGAGTTTCGCGGAGATCGAACGCGCCGTCGCGGATTTTGCGCTCCGGGCCAAGGAACGCAAACTGCGGCCGGAGGATCTCGAGGGCGGCACCTTCACGATCACCAACGGCGGCGTGTACGGCTCGCTGCTGTCCACGCCGATCGTCAATCCGCCGCAGAGCGGGGTGCTCGGGATGCACGCGATCCAGGAGCGCCCGGTGGCGGTCAACGGCCAGGTGGTGATCCGGCCGATGATGTACGTGGCGCTGACGTATGATCACCGGATCGTGGACGGCCGCGAGGCGGTGGTGTTTCTGCGGCACGTCAAGACCCTGATCGAGGAGCCGCCGCGGATGTTGATCGAGATTTGAAATGGGTGTCGTAAACTGAAACTTTCATAAATCCTTTTCTGCCCTCAGCGGGGTGACCGCCGAGGGCTGGGTTCGGACTTTGATTTGGGTACGGCCTTAGCAACAGGCGACGGCCGCGGTTTCCTCCCGATCCGGCACACGGCAAGTAGGCGTGGACGCGTGGGCCAGCAGGTACTCCCGCAGCGCCACCGCGTTGTTGTGCTCTTTGTCATGGGCGCTGTACAACAGCGTAACCGGTCCGCCCTCGACGGCCGTGCAGATGGCCTGCACCGCCTCCGGGTGCTGGTCCAGTTCCGCAAAGTAGTGCCGGCGGAACTCGGGCCATTTCGCCGGGTCATGCCCGAACCAGCGCCGCAGGTCGTCGCTCGGGGCGGCGTCTTTGATCCAGCAATCGTGGTGCAACGCCTCTTTGGTAATCCCACGCGGCCACAACCGTTCCACCAGGATACGCGTGCCGTCGGCCTCGCAAACCGGGTCGTAAACTCGTTTCAATTGGATGATGTTCATGGTTTTCTCCGTGGTTCATTTCGCATTTTGTCGCTTTCATTCCCTGGCCTCGGGCGCGGTTGACGCGCATCCAAGGTGCCCGCGGCACCGGCGCCGGGCTGATGGCCGACGTCTCCGTGCCGATTTTTCATTCACGAGGCAATCTAATCGGGTAGATGACGTCCGATTTTGACTGAAATCAAAGTTGTCGCGGAATGCCGCCGCTGGTTGTGGCGCTGTCTCGAGATCCCGGACGCGGTAGGGCGGCAGTGTGGCCCGACCGTCGGTCGAATGCGGGGAGAGCCGCCTTCGCGATGGCGAGGGCAGTCGGGCGCACCCGAGCGGCTATTCGTAGCGCAGGGCGTCGATCGGGTCGAGGTTGGCGGCCTTCAGGGCGGGGAAGAAGCCGAAGATGACGCCGATGACGGCGCTGACGGTGAAGGCGAGGACGACGGACGTGGTCGAGATGAGGGTGGGGAACCCGGCGAACCGGGTCAAGAGCGGGGCGAGCCAGAAGCCGGCGGCGATGCCGAGGCAACCGCCCGCCGCGCTCAGCAGGACCGCTTCGATGAGGAACTGGCGCATCACGTCTCGGGCGCGGGCGCCGACGGCGAGCCGGATGCCGATTTCGCGGGTCCGTTCGGTGACGCTGACGAGCATGATATTCATGATGCCGATGCCGCCGACGACGAGGGAGATGCCGGCGAAGGCGCCGATGAGAATCGTCATCACGCGGTTGTTGGCGTTGGCGAATTCGCTGATGTCCTGCTGGCTGCGGACCATGAAATCGTCGTCTTTATCCGGGGTGATCTGGTGCAACTGGCGCAAGACCGCGGTGATCTGATTGGTCACGTCATCCAGCACGTCCGCGCTCTCCATCTGGGCGCTGAAGGCGCGGAACTTGGTGTCGCCGGAGAGCCGTTTCATGGCGCTGGTGTAGGGCATCAGGACGAGGTCGTCCTGGTCCTGCCCGAAGGCGTTGGCGCCTTTGGGGGCCAGCCAACCGACGACGGTGAAGGGGACGTTGCTGACACGGATGACCTGGCCGACGGGATCGACGCCTTCGCCGAACAGGGACTCGGCGGTGGTCTTGCCGAGCAGGCAGACTTTGCTGGCGCCACGGACATCGGCGTCGGTGAAATTCTCACCGGACTGAAAACGCCAGGATCGGATCATGACGTAGTCGGCGCTGACGCCCCAGACACCGACCTGGGTGTTTTGGTTGCCGGCGGCGACCTGGACGGAGGTGCGGACCTCGGGGCTGACGCCGGTCAGGCCGCTGACTTCGTGGCGGAGGGCGTCATAATCGCGTTCGGTGAGGCTGGGTTGCATGCCGAAGCCGCCGCGCACGCCGCCGCGCGAGAAATTTCCGGAGAAGATGATCAGGAGGTTGTTGCCCATGCTGGCGATCTGTTTTTCGACCTCGGCTTTGGCCCCGGTGCCCATGCTGACGCCGACGATGACGGCGGAGATGCCGACGATGATGCCGAGCATGGTGAGGGCGGACCGGAGGATGTTCCGGCGGATGGCGCGAAAGGCGATTCTGGCAATGGCCAACATGGGTCAGGCGAGGTGAACGGCCTTTTGTTCGGCGTCGAGCTTGGCCAGCGCCTCGGGGGCGTGCAGGCGTTGGGTGACCGGTTCGTCGGTGCGGACCAGGCCGTCGCGCATGACCACGGTGCGCCGGGCGAAGCGGGCGATGTCCAGTTCGTGGGTGACCATCACCACGGTGATGCCGGCGTCGTTGAGGGATTGGAAGACGCCCATGACCTCGATACTGGTCCGGGTATCGAGGTTGCCGGTCGGTTCGTCGGCGAGGAGCACGCGGGGTTGGTTGACCAGCGCCCGGGCGATGGCGACGCGCTGCTGTTGGCCGCCGGAAAGCTGGTTGGGGTAGTGATCGGCGCGGTCGGACAGTCCGACGGCTTGGAGGGCGTTCATCGCGCGGCGGCGCTGCTCACGGGCGCGGACGGAGGGGTGGCAGTAGAGC
>JAGWYX010000098.1 GCA_018969165.1 Verrucomicrobiota bacterium | reverse complement strand
CGGCACCCTGCTGGCCAAGACCCCGCGCAAAACCTCCAAGACCAAGGACATCACCGGGGGCTTGCCACGCGTGGCTGAACTCTTCGAGGCCCGCCGACCGAAAGACGCCGCCGAGATTTCCAAGATCGACGGGGTGGTCGATTTCGGGCCGACGGTGCGCGGCAAACGGTGCATCCTGATCAAGGATCCCAAGACGGGCGTGGAGGAGGAGCACCTCATCCCGATCGGCAAGCACGTGATTGTGTTCAAGGGCGACTTTGTTAAGAAAGGCCAGCAATTGACCGAGGGACCGGTCGTACCGCACGAGATCCTGGATGTGTGCGGGCCGCAGGAACTTCAAGAACACCTGGTCAATGAGGTCCAGGAAGTTTACCGCCTCCAGGGTGTCACCATCAACGACAAGCATATCGAGATCATCGTCCGCCAAATGCTCCGCAAGGTGCGGATCACCGAGCCCGGCGACACGTCGTTTCTCTGGGGCGAGCAGGTGGACAAGATCGTCTTCGAGAACGAAAACCAGCGGGTCGATAAGATGGGAGGCAAACCCGCCGAGGCGCAACCGGTCTTGCTGGGCATCACCAAGGCCTCGCTGGAGACGGAGAGCTTTCTGAGCGCGGCCTCGTTCCAGGACACGACCCGGGTGCTCACCGAGGCGGCGACCATGGGCAAGGTCGATTACCTCCGCGGGTTCAAGGAGAATGTCATCATGGGACACATCATCCCCGCCGGCACCGGTTTCAATCACCACCGGAACCTCAAAGTCAAACCGCTGGTCGAGGAACTGCCGATCGAGGAAGCGCCACCCGCGACCGAATCCCAGCCATTGGTCGGATGAAGAGAAAGAATCAAATATTGGTTGCATCAAGACGGCCGTTTGCTATTATCCGCGCTCCCTTTGCCTTGCGGGCAGGGGATGAAACGATCTGAATTGGAATTGACGTCATGCCGACCATTAACCAGCTCGTCCGTAAAGGGCGAAGCAAACTGAAGTACAAGTCCAAGGCGCCTGCCTTGCAAGGCTCGCCCTATCGGCGGGGTGTGTGCCTGCAGGTCATGACCCGCACGCCCAAAAAGCCCAACTCGGCGATGCGCAAGGTAGCCAAGGTCCGGCTGTCCAATGGCTACGAGGTGATCGCTTACATCCCGGACGAAGGGCACAACCTCCAGGAACACTCCATTGTCCTGGTGCGGGGCGGTCGGGTGAAGGATCTGCCCGGCGTGCGCTATCACATTGTCCGCGGCACCCTCGATGCCACCGGCGTCGAGAAGCGCCGGGTCAGCCGCTCAAAGTACGGCGTCAAACGGCCCAAACCCGGTGCCAAACCGGCCGCCCCGGCGGCCGCGCCCGCGGCGGCGGAACCCGCCAAGGCCTGATTGCCTCACCGCCTGATCGCTTATGTCTCGTCGTCGTCGCGCAGTCAAACGGCCCCTGGCTGAGGATCCCAAGTACCACAGTGCCCTGGTCAGCCGCCTGATCAATACGGTCATGCAGTGGGGCAAGAAGAGCCTGGCCGAGCGGATTGTTTATGGCGCCTTTAACCAGATCGCTGGCAAGAATCCCAACAGCGATCCGTTGGAAATCCTCCAACGGGCGGTTGACAACGCCAAGCCACGCTTGGAAGTTAAAGCCCGGCGCGTCGGTGGTGCCACCTATCAGGTGCCCCTGGAGGTCAGCACGGACCGGCAGACCTCGCTGGCGGTCCGGTGGCTGGTTGGCTTTGCCGACGCGCGCAAGGGCACTCCGCTGAAGGATGCCTTGGCCGCCGAAATCCTGGACGCCTACCAGGGGCAGGGCAATGCGATCCGCAAACGCGATGAAGTGCATAAGATGGCCCAGGCCAACAAGGCCTTCGCGCATTTTCGCTGGTAATCATCGGGCTGAGTCCGCGCCCCGAAGTCAATGTGAATCGGGGCGTTTTTATTCCCAGGAAACACGATGGAAACCGCAGTTGACAATATGAAGTCGGTGAATTCACCGCAGCGCCAGTACTCGATGGAGTGCACCCGCAACATCGGGATCGCCGCCCACATCGACGCCGGCAAAACGACCACCACCGAACGGATTCTGTTCTACACCGGGCTCATCCACAAAATGGGCGACGTCGATGACGGGAATACCGTCACCGACTGGATGGAACAGGAGCGCGAACGCGGGATCACCATCACCTCCGCGGCCACCACCTGTTACTGGACACCCAAGGAGGAGGGGCTGCAGAAGCTCTTTGGCGGCGTGCCACACCGGGTCAATATCATCGACACCCCAGGGCACGTGGATTTCACCGCCGAGGTCGAGCGCTCCATGCGCGTGCTGGACGGCGCCGTCGCGGTGTTCTGCGGGGTCGCCGGCGTGCAGCCCCAGTCGGAGACCGTCTGGCGCCAGGCCACCAAGTACAAGGTGCCCCGGATCGCCTTCGTCAACAAAATGGACCGCGTCGGGGCCAACTTCGAAAACGCCGTCGCCGAGATGCGCAAGAAACTCGGCGCCTACGCCTACCCCGTCATGCTGCCCATTGGCAAAGAAGACCAGTTCCAGGGCGTGATCGACGTGATCAACCAGAAGGCCATCCTCTACGACCTGCAGGACGCGGTCGGCCTCAATTACACGATCACGGAGGTCCCCGCCGAGCTGGAAGACGCCGCCCGCCTGGCGCTGGAGGAACTCATTTCCGCCGTCGCCGACAAGGATGACCAGGTGGCGGAGTTGGTCATCGAGGACAAACCTGTCAGCCCCTTGGTGCTCAAACAGGCCATCCGCCGCCTGACCTGCCGGATCGAGATGGTCCCCGTTCTCTGCGGCTCAGCCTTCCGCAAGCGCGGCGTGCAACCGCTGGTGGACGCCGTGATTGATTACCTCCCGTCTCCGCTGGATATCCCGGCCCCGGTCGGCCAGGATCCCGCCAACGCCGAGAGCCAGGTCCCGGTGGCGCCGGACGACGACGGCAAGTTCTGCTCACTGGCCTTCAAGCTCTGGAGCGATCCCTACGTTGGCAAGCTGGTCTTCTTCCGGGTTTATAGCGGCCAACTCCAAAAGGGCGATATCATTTACAATCCGCGCACCCGCAAACGCGAGCGCGTCAACCGGGTCATGATGATCCAGGCCGACAAGCGCATCGACGTGGAAACCGTTTATTCGGGCGACATCGCGGCGCTGGTGGGGCTCAAGAACATCACGACCGGCGATACGCTGTGCGACGAGTCCTTCGAGGTCTGCCTGGAACCGCCGACGTTTCCGGAGCCCGTCATCTCGATGGCGGTCGAGCCCAAGACCAAGGCCGATCGGGAGAAGTTGTCCACCGGCTTGCAGCGCCTGGCCGAAGAAGATCCGACTTTTCGCTGTTTCACCAACGAAGAGACTGGCCAGCTCATCATCGCCGGCATGGGCGAATTGCACCTGGAGATCATCCGGGACCGCCTGTTCCGCGAATTCAAAGTCGAGGCCAATGCCGGCGCACCCCAGATCGCCTACCGCGAGACCATCACCCGCGCCGCGGAAGGCGAAGGCAAGTTCATCCGGCAATCCGGCGGACGAGGCCAGTACGGACACGCCATCGTCACCGTCGAACGCAACGAACGGGGCAAGGGCGTGGTCATCGAGAACAAGATCGTCGGCGGCGCCATCCCCAGGGAATACATCCCCGCCGTCATCGACGGGATCAACGAGGCGATTGGCGGCGGCGTCCTGGCCGGCTACCCGATGGTGGATCTCCAGGTGCAGATTATCGACGGGACCTTCCACGAGGTGGATTCGAGCGAGTTGGCGTTCAAGATGGCCGGCATTTTTGCCTTGAAGGAGGCGGTCAAGAAGGCTGATCCTATCCTGCTTGAACCGATCATGAAGGTCGAAGTCACAACGCCGGAAGAGTACCAGGGCGACCTGCTCGGGGACCTCAATCGGCGCCGCGGCAAGATCGTCAGCATCGAGGCCAAGAACAACGCCACCAGCCTCTATGCCGAAGTCCCACTCGCCGAAATGTTCGGTTACGCCACCGCGATCCGCTCGCTCTCCAAGGGCCGTGCCGCCTACTCGATGGAACCGTCGCACTTCGAGCAGGTGCCCAACAGCATCCTGACGACCATCCTGGATTCGGCCAAACCCAAACCCGCGCGCGCCTGAGCAACCCTTAACTTGTTCTTTGACCTATGGCTGGACAACGCATCCGCATCCGACTCAAGGCCTACGACCACCGCGTCATCGACCAATCGGCCACTGAAATCGTCGAGACGGTCAAACGCACCGGCGCCCGCGTGGCCGGCCCCATCCCGTTGCCCACCCGCGTCGAGCGCTTCACCGTGCAACGCTCGCCTCACGCCGACAAGAAATCCCAGGAGACCTTCGAACAACGCACGCACAAGCGGTTGCTGGACATTATCGACCCGACCGCCAAAACCGTGGATGAGCTCAAGAAGCTCAACCTGCCCGCCGGAGTGGACATCACCATCAAGATTTGAGGCTGCTATGCTCGGACTGCTCGGCAAAAAACTTGGCCAAACCCGCGTCTATGACGACAAGGGCAATATCGTCCCGGTCACCGTGGTCCTCGCCGGACCCAACCGCGTTCTCCAGTGCAAGACCGTCGAGTCGGACGGCTACCAGGCGGTCCAACTGGGATTCGACGACCAGAAGGAACACCGGGTATCCAAGGCCTTGCTCGGCCATTTCAAGAAGCAAAATGGCGCCCCCGTCAAACGCATTCGCGAGTTCCGCGATTTCTCCCGCGAAGTCAAACCGGGCGATATCCTGGGCGCCACGCTCTTTGCCAAAGGCGATTTTGTGGATGCCATTGGCGTCAGCAAAGGCCGGGGCTTCGAGGGCGTCGTCAAGCGCCATCATTTCCGCGGTGGCGACCTGACCCACGGCTCCAAGGGCTGGCACCGCCGTCCAGGGGCGATCGGCCAACGCTCATTCCCGGGCACCGTTCACCGTGGAATGCGGATGCCGGGCCACATGGGCCAGGTCCGCCGTACGGTGCAGAATCTGGAGGTCATCCAGGTGCGGGAGGCGGACAATGTTTTGCTGATCAGAGGGGCAATCCCGGGAGCCAGGGGCGACTACGTCGTCATTCGTGAAGCCAAGAAGCACCCGCGGCAGCCTGCCAAAACCCAGTAACCACGGCGCGTTCACATGAAACTGACCGTCAAAGACACCCAGGGCCAGGACCAGGGCGAACTCGAAGTCCGCTTCCCGCTCGTTGAAAACCGCAAGGGGACCCAGGCCGTCCATGACGTGGTCGTGGCCTTCCACGCCGCGCAGCGCGGCGGCACTGCCTGCACCAAGACCAGGGGGGAGGTCGCCGGAACCGGGAAAAAACCGTGGCGCCAAAAGGGCACCGGTCGCGCCCGCGCGGGCTCGTTCGCCTCGCCGTTGTGGCGGGGTGGGGGAGTGGTCTTCGGGCCGAGGCCGCGCGATTTTGACAAGAAGGTCAACCGCGGCGTCAAACAGTTGGCCCTGCGCAAGGCATTGAGCGAGCGGTTGCGGGCGGGCGATGTTTCCGTGGTGGATGCCTTGCCAGCCGCCGCGCCCAAGACCCGACAGTTGGCCCGCGTTCTGACGGCGCTCCAGTTGGAAGGCAGCGTCCTGATCGTCAACGCCGGCCATGATCGGAATCTATTTCTCTCGGCGCGCAACCTGCCCGATGTCGAATTGACCACCAGCGAGGAGTTGAACACCTACCAGGTGCTGCGGCACGACCGGCTGCTGTTTACCCGCGGGGCGTTCGAGCAGGTCGAGCAACGGTTGATCGCGGAATAGCCGCTTATGAATTCCTACGAAATCGTCAAAACGGTCCGCCTGACCGAGAAGGGCACGGCCCAGTCGGAGAAGCACAACCAATACACCGTCGTCGCCGACCGCCGCGCCAACAAACAACAAATTCGTCAGGCGGTGCAGGAACTCTTCAAAGTCAAAGTCACGGCCGTCAACACCATGAATGTCGATGGCAAGGCGCGCCGCCAATATACCAAGCACGCCGGCAACGACCCGGACTGGAAGAAGGCCATCGTCACCCTGAAAAAGGGCGACAAGATCGTGCTGACGTAGATTCCTTGTGCCCGGCAATTTTTCGCGACCGGATCAAGTCTTGGGTCTATTCTGTTCTCCGGGCTCGGGGTCTCAAGGAATCTCCGGGCCGGCGGCTCCGAAGCCTGGTAAGGCAGGGGAGTGCAATTTCGACACGCTGCCTTGGCGGGTGACGTTCTGAGAGGCCACTCATGGACAGTGCCCATATCCGCAACTTCAGCATCATCGCGCATATCGATCATGGGAAGACCACCCTCTCTGATCGCCTGCTCCATCGCACCGGCACCGTGACGGCGCGGGAGATGCAGGATCAATTGCTCGACTCGATGGACCTGGAACGGGAGCGCGGCATCACGATCAAAGCGCATCCGGTCACCATGCATTACCAGGCCCGCAGCGGCGAAGCTTACGAATTGAATCTGATCGATACGCCCGGGCATGTGGATTTCTCCTACGAGGTGTCCCGCAGCTTGAGCGCCTGTGAAGGCGCTCTGCTGGTCATCGACGCCGCCCAGGGCGTCGAGGCTCAAACCGTCGCCAACGTGCACCTGGCGATGAAGCAGAACCTGACCATCATCCCGGTGATCAACAAGATTGATCTGCCGCACGCCAATGTACCGCTGACCAAAACCCAGTTGGAGGAAATCCTCGCCATCCCGGCCGAGAGCGCCATCCTGGCCAGCGCCAAGGAGGGGATCGGGATCGACGAGATTCTCGAGGCGATCGTCGGCCGCATCCCGCCACCGCGAGCCACCGCGGCACCCTCGGTCCAGGCCTTGGTGTTCGATTCCTATTTCGACACCTACAAAGGCGTGGTCACCCACGTGCGGGTCTTCAACGGCGAGTTGACCGCCGGCATGCACGTCAAATTGCTGCACTCGGGCAAGGCCGTCGAGATCAAGGAAGTCGGGAGCTTCAACCCAAAGCCCTATAAACGCGAACGCCTCGGGGCCGGGGAGACCGGATACATCACCGCTAATATCAAAAGTCCCAAAGACGTCAAGATGGGAGATACGCTGACCGACGCGCGCCAGCCGTCGTCTCCACTGCCCGGTTTCCAGGAAATCCACCCGATGGTGTTCAGCGGGATTTACCCGATCAACACGGCGGACTACGAGCACCTCAAAACCAACCTGGCGAAGTTGCAGTTGAACGACTCGGCGTTTGTGTACCAATCGGAAACCTCGGTGGCCCTCGGGTTCGGCTTCCGCTGCGGCTTCCTGGGCCTGCTGCACCTGGAGATCGTCCAGGAACGGTTGCGGCGCGAGTATGGCATGGATATCATCGCGACCTACCCGAGCGTCGTTTACCGGGTCACCCTCACGAGCGGCGAGGTCAAGGAGATCGATAACCCGGCGTTCCTGCCGCAGCCGACTTATGTCACCACCGTCGCCGAGCCGATGGTCAAGGCTTTTGTAATTTGCCCCAACGAATACATCGGCGACATGATGGCGTTAATCAAAGAGAAGCGCGGGCAGGTCGATCACACCGAAACCCTCGATGCCCGCCGCGTCATGCTCACCAGCCGGTTGCCGTTGAATGAAATCCTGATCGATTTTCACGACCGCATCAAAAGTCTCACGCGCGGCTACGGCTCGATGGACTACGAGCACGCCGGCTACGAGGAGTCGGACATGGTTAAACTGGACATGTTGGTCAACGGCGAATCGGTCGATGCCTTCTCGTGCATCGTGCACCGGGCCAAGGCCGAGAGCCGTGGCCGCGCCCTGGCCGCCAAACTCAGGGAGGTCATTCCCCGCCAGCAGTACCAGGTGGCCATCCAGGCCGCCATCGGCGGCAAAATCATCGCCCGCGAAACCGTCAGCGCCCTGCGCAAGGATGTCACTGCCAAATGCTACGGCGGAGACATCTCTCGTAAGCGCAAGTTGCTCGAAAAACAAAAAGAGGGCAAGAAGCGGATGAAATCCTTCGGCTCGGTCAATATCCCCCAGGAGGCCTTCATCGAGGTGCTCAAGACCTCGTGAGCCTTCGCCGTCGGTCTGTCGATGTTCGTCCCCGTAATCCTACGCTGGTTGTTCTCGCCCTCGGTGCGACGCGCCATCGAGTTGCGGCATTATGTCCTGAGGCAACTCCGGTCCAAGGAGGACCTCATGGCTCCGGACGCGATCAGCGCGATTCGTCAGACCGCGGAGGAGGTCCGCCAACTCGTGCGCGACCGCGTCGATCGGGCCGCCATCGTCGCCGCCGCCGGACGCCTCGGCGAGACCGCCGCCACGCGCCTGCCGGCTCCACGCCACGGCACGACTCGCGATCATGTCGAGTTGGCGCTCGTCGCCGCCGTTGTGGTTCTCGGGATCCAGACCTTCTTCCTGGAACTCATGCGCATTCCGTCCACCTCGGCGCAGCCCACGCTCTACGGCACCACCTATATCGACTTGAAACATGATCCGGCCTATCGCGATTTTGTAATCCCGGGTTTTTGGCGGCGGCTGGTGGACCAGTGCCTGTATGGAATTTCCTACTACGAGATCGTCGCGCAAGCGGATGGCGAATTGACGCACCTCGAGCCGCCCGAACGCGTCTTTCCCTTCGTGACTCGCCAGCGACTCAGGGTAGGGGACCACTGGTACTCGATCTGGTTCCCGGCGGAAAACCTGATGATCTACGCCGGGTTCCGCAATGACCGGCACCGTGCCTTCCGTCGGCCTTCCTTCCGCCGCGGGGAATCGATCCTCAAACTCATGGTCCGGAGCGGGGACCGGCTCCTGGCGGATCGCCTCAGCTACAACTTTGTCCGGCCCAAACGCGGCGACCTCATCGTCTTCATCGGCGACAACATCAACGAGCTGGAGCATGGGACCTTCTACATCAAACGCCTGGTCGGGCTCGGAGGCGAACAGGTCCGTATCGGCAACGACCGCCACGTCGTCATCAACGGGAATCGCCTCGACGCCGCCACACCGGGCTTCGAAAACGTCTATACCTTTTACGGCCGGCCACCGCGGGACAGTGAATACTCCGGCCACGTCAACGAGGCCGTCGCTCGCCGCTATGGCCTGGCCCCCGGCCTGGCGCCGCTGTTCCCCGACGGCGACCGCGAGTTCGTCGTGCATCCGC
>JAGWYX010001032.1 GCA_018969165.1 Verrucomicrobiota bacterium | reverse complement strand
GCGTCGGGCGCTGGACCTCAACCAGGAACCACCGCTGCCATTGCCCACCCAACTCCCGCTGCTGGCCGGCCGCGCCCTCGAGATGCTCTGCGCCGCCCTCGATGCCTTCGTCCAGGCCGACACGCAGCGGGCGCGCGCCGTCATCACCCTCGACGGCGAGGTCGATGCCGGAAATAAACAGACCCACCGCCAACTGGCCGACAGCATGATTAAGCAGCCGGACACCATCACCCGCTGCCTGAACCTTATGGTGATCTCCAAAAGCCTCGAGCGCATCGCCGACCACGCCACTAATATCGCCGAGGAAGTGGTCTATCTCTACGAAGGCCGCGACATCCGGCACGCCGGCAAGGCGCAGTCAAGCGCACCGGCGCCAAACTGATGAAACCTAAAATCCTGGTCGTGGACGACGAACCGGACGCCGTCGAACTGGTCGAGTTCAACCTGCGGGCCGCCGGTTACGAAACCACCTCGGCCGCTGACGGCGCTGAGGCCCTGCGCAAGGCCCGCGCCTCCACGCCCGACCTCATCCTCCTGGACGTGATGTTGCCGGAGATCGACGGCCTCGAGGTCTGCAAACTGCTGCGCCGCGACCCGGCCACGGCGGCCATCCCGATCCTCATGCTCACGGCTCGAGCCGCGGAACTGGATCGCGTGCTCGGCCTCGAACTGGGTGCCGACGATTACGTCACCAAACCGTTCAGCCCGCGCGAGCTGGTCCTGCGCGTCAAGAACCTGCTGCAGCGCCGCGCCGCCAGCGAGCCCACAACCGACCGCCATCAATTTGGCATCTTGAACCTCGACATCCCCCGCCACCAGGTCACCGTTCGCGGCAACCCGGTCGCGCTGACCGCGACCGAGTTCAAACTGCTGCTGGTGCTAATGCAGCGCCGCGGCCGGGTCCAATCCCGCGAGCAGCTCTTGCGCGATGTCTGGGAATACGATCACCTGATCGACACCCGGACCGTCGATACGCACATGCGCCGCTTGCGCGACAAACTCGGCGCCGCCGCCCGGTATCTGGACACCGTGCGCGGGGTCGGTTACCGCTTTACCGAACAATGAACCCCACGAACCCGGTAGCAGCAGACGTGAGTCCGCTCCGTTTGGCTTCACTCGACTTAGCGCCGAGTCACGCCGGCGGCTGCGGTTCAGGGGGTCAATTCGAGTCCGCGAAGAGCCGGGCAAGAGAAATGGCGCGGACGCCAATACCTGCCCCGACAACAACAAGTCTCGGAACTCAAGGACCCTTCTGATCCGTATGTGGTGGTGGTTTGCCCTGTTGGCTGTCGTCGCTGCGCTGGCGATCCACCTGGCGTGGTGGCGGCGCTGCCGGCAACTGCGGGACGCCTGGGCGCACGAACGGGAAGCCGCGGCCGCCTCGCGGGCCCGCCACCAGCAAGGCCTCGCCCGCGACCAGGCGCAACTGGCCGCCTTGTTCGACAGCATGGTCGAGGGCGTTCTGTTGCTCGATGCCAACGGCCGCATCCGCCTCGTCAATCAGGCCCTCGAAAAACTCTTCGGCCTCACCGGCGACATCCGCGGCGCCACCATCATGGAGGCCTTCCGCTGGCATGCCCTCCAGGAATTGGTGCGACGCGCCGCCGCCGAACCCCCCGTGGTCGAAGTCGAACTCGAACCGCCGGGCCTCAAGGACCGCTGCCTCCAGGTCAACGCCACCACCGTCGGCGGCCGCGCCGGCCAACCGCCGGAGATTATCCTGGTGTTTCACGATCTGACGCGGCTCAAGCAAC
>JAGWYX010001031.1 GCA_018969165.1 Verrucomicrobiota bacterium | reverse complement strand
CCGCAATGACTTGGCCAAACGCAAGGCCACATCCTGCTCCGGGCACGACTCGCGCCGGACCCCGCCCGGGCCGTGCGGCGAAAAACATGAAGTTTAAATTGGTGATCGCCTACGACGGGACGAATTACGCCGGCTGGCAGGTGCAGCAGACCGGGATCGGCGTCCAGCAGAAGCTCGAGGAAGCGCTCGCGAAATTGTTTCCCGGCGTGAAACGGGTCCACGGCTCCAGCCGCACCGACACCGGAGTACACGCGCTTGGCATGGCAGCGCACGTTGAAATCCCGGCGGCGGAGTTCAAAATGCCCGTCAGCAAGCTGGCGCTCGCCCTCAATGCTCATCTGCCGGAGGATATCCGGGTCATGCGCGCGGGCCGGTGTCGCCCGAGTTTCCACGCGCGCTTCGACGCGGCCGGCAAGCAATACCGCTACTTCGTGTGGAACCACCCGGCGATGAATCCGCTGCTCCGTTACCAGGCCTGGCACGTGCCGTTACCGCTCGACCTTGAGGCGATGCGTTGGGCGGCGCAACGGTTCGTCGGCACACACGATTTCAAATCATTCGCCACGACGCGGAATTACGAAATGAAATCCACCGTCCGCACCGTCTCCCGGTGCGATCTCAAATGCCGCGGGCCCTTGCTGACGGTGGTCATCGAGGGCGACGGGTTTCTCTACCGGATGTGCCGCGGGATGGTGGGCACCCTGGTGCAAGTCGGCCGCGGAAAATACGCCGCCCCTGATGTCGAACGCATGTTGCAGCACCGGGACCGGCGTGTCGGGGGAATGACCGCGCCCGCTCACGGTTTGATTTTGTGGCAGGTGTTCTATCGGCCGAGGCGGGCGGCGGATGCTGCGCGCCGGGCGCGGACCGAAGCACGCCCGCCGCGGCCACAGTCATGAACGTCGTTTTGGTCGAACCCGAGATTCCGCCAAATACCGGCAATGTCGCCCGTTTGTGCGCCGCAACCCGGACGCGCCTGCACTTGATCGAGCCATTCGGGTTCACGCTGGACGATGCGCAACTCAAACGGGCCGGCATGGATTACTGGCAGCACGTCGAGTGGCGGCGCTGGCCGAGTTGGACCGAGTTTGAAAGCCGCCTGCCGGCGGGCGCCCGCCTCTGGCTCGTCGAGTCGGGCGGCCCGCGGCACTATGCCGAAGTCGAGTATCAACCGGGGGATTACCTGGTATTCGGCCGGGAGACGGCGGGGTTGCCGAAGGGTTTGCTGCACCACCGTCGCAACGGTTGGCTGCGCATCCCCATGTTCAATCCAGCCGCGCGCTCGCTGAACCTGTCCAATTGCGTGGCCATCGTCCTGTTCGAGGCGCTCCGGCAGCTACGGTACCCAGGCCAAGTGTCCGTCAAGAAAATAAGCGCAACGAATGGATAGCTTGTTCCTTGACGGACCCCAAGACGGCTAAGAGCCGGTTTTAAAATTCCGTGGGGTCCCGCCAAAATCCCTCGCCGCAGGACCCCGCGCAATTTTAAAACGGGCCCTAAGGCCGATGGAGGTTTGATGGCCACATGGGGAGGACCGCCGTTTTCGTCAGCGCTGGTTGAATACTTAGGATTAGCTGCTGACGGTCAAGACAGGACGGAGTATCTTCAATGGCACGATGGACCGCAGAGCCTTTGGGGATGGTCAGGTTTGTGGCAGAATGCCGACGGCGGCGAACTCTGTTGGGGCCGCGTGGGCGGGTTGGTGGATTGCCCTCGGACAGATCGCCGCTGCCACGGCATTCGCCGACGGATGCTTC
>JAGWYX010001030.1 GCA_018969165.1 Verrucomicrobiota bacterium | reverse complement strand
TGCGCCACGCCCGCTGGTAGCGGCGGAAAATCCGCGGGTCGGCCAGTCGAAACCGGTAGATGCTTTGTTTAACGTCGCCGACCAGGAATCGGTTGGCCTGCGGACCGGCGCGGCTGAGCAATTCGAGAATCCGGTCCTGCGCGGCGTTGATATCCTGGTATTCGTCCACGAACAGCAGTTGGAAGTGCTGCCGCCACTCCTCGGCAATGGAGGAAGGCCGGTCCGCGGCCGAATCCGAGAGCAATTGCAGGGCGAACTGTTCGAGGTCATGGAAGTCCAGGGCGCCCTGGTCGCGTTTGGCCTGGGCGTAGCTCGAACCGAACTCCCGGGTCAACTCGAGCAACGCGCCCACATGCGGGCGCATCCAGGCCCAATCCTCGGCCAGCGGGTCGCCGCCGTCGGACCGCGGGGCCAGCGAGTGCCAGAAAGCGGCCTCCTCGAGCCAGCGGGCGAGCGGAGGCCGACGGGACTGCTTGTGGCCTCGAGGCCAAGCCTGATCGAGCGCGCGCACGTCGGCCAGGACGGCGGTCGCCTGGTCGCGTGTCCAGTGGGTGGCCAGCGGGCTGAGGCGATCAAGGAAGGCCTGCGCCGTTGTGTTTTCAGTTGGTTGGCGGCGCAGCAATTCCCTGCCCGCTTGGAGCCAGGAGTCGATGCCGCCGCGCAGCCAGTCCTCCCACTGCTGCGGCAGGGATGGGCGGCAGAGCTGCAGCCCGCGCTGCAGCCAGGCCTGGGCATCCGGCCGGCTCTGGGTGTATTCATGCAGGCGCCGCACCCAGTCGCGAATCGGCTGGTCCCGGCCACGGCCGTAGGTCTGGATCAGCTCCTGCACGGCCGCGTCGGCGGGCGTCGTGCCGCGGTAATGCTGCTGGAAGATCGCCTCGAGGGTCGCCGCCATGAGCAATTCGGCCTGGACCCGCTCCAGGACGGCGAGTTGGGGATCCAGGCCCAGGGCGTCGAAGTGCTGCCGGACGAGGCGGAGGCAGAAACCGTGCAACGTGCCCACCGCGGCGGTGTCGAGCGCGGCGAGTTGCTCACTCGGCCAGCGAATGTCCGGGTGTGCGTCGGCGACTTGTTCGAGGCCCTGGCGGAGCCGGAGCCGGAGTTCGGTGGCGGCGGCCTCGGTGAAGGTGACGACCAGCATCCGCTCGAGCGGGACGGGCGCCGCGGGGTCCAGGACGCGCGCCAGGCAGCGTTCCACCAAGGTGCGCGTTTTGCCCGTGCCGGCGCTCGCGTTGACGAGCACATTGCCGCGGGCGGCAATCGCCTCGCGCTGGGCCGACGTCAAGTCCATACGCAAGACCCGCTCAGTCGGGGATGGGACCGGAATTCGCGCGGAGAAGGGAATTCCCGGCCGGGCGCAAGGTGGATCGGGCGCTGAGGAAGCGGTGGGAGCGGGGCGAGGCGAACTCGCCGGCCGCGCGTCCAACAGGGGCTCGCTTTAGTATTTGCTTCACGCGGGAGAGGTCGATACGCTGAAGTTGGCAATCACTATGGCCAATCTCAGCGAATTTGTAACCGGATTCTTCTCGAAAAAAGCAAAAGGGCAAGCCTCTCCCGTCAGCTTAGGACCCGGCGTGGGCACACCGTATGGTCCGTTCCAATTCCCCCTCCGCCTGGCGACCGGCACGAAGTACGAATTGTTGACCTCAACGGATTTGAGGAACTGGGTGACGCTCCACAGCGGCACCGCCGCCGCCGAATCGGTGGATTACGTGGACAGCGACGCCCCGAAATTCAGCTATCGGTTTTACCGCGTCCT
>JAGWYX010000097.1 GCA_018969165.1 Verrucomicrobiota bacterium | reverse complement strand
CTCCCAGGACAGGCCGGACGCAAAAGCAAACGCCGCGCAGGTTCTCACTCGCGATGCGAAAGTCAAGCACGCATTTTCGGCAAGTGGGCCATCGCGCTACGGCAGGAGGAGCGCGTTGTTGCTCAGGTAACCAACCCTTTTCAGCCCTCGACAGTCAGCCCACAGGGCCGCGTTACGAGGGCGCATCGATGCGGGCCAATCCAACCTGGGGCCTAATTGGTCAGGTCCCGGTAATACAGTTCTTTTGCCTCGACGGTCATGCCGGGATTGTGGCCTTGGATGGCAAAGTGGCCGCGTTTGTATTCGGCGTCGTCGTAAGTCATCACCAGTTTGTCATTGATCCAAAACTGGAGGTGCGTGCCCACGGCCCGGATGCGGTAACGGAACCACTCGTCATCTTTGGTGAGCAGCTCGGTGGCTTTGCCGGTGGGTTTGCCCGGCTTCCAGAGCCAACCGGTGTAACCGTCCCCGTGATTGCAAATTTGGGCCTCGTAGCCCCGGGGAAAGCCGTCCGGGTTATCCGCCGGTGGGTTGGACCGGAAGTAAAACCCGCTGTTGGGGATCGCTCCCTGGCTGGTGACGCGGAACATGCCCTTGGCCTCGAAATCGGAACAGGCGGCGTCTGTGTAGATATGGCCCATGCCGCCCACGCCCACCAGGAGGCCGTGCTGAACGGACCATTTGGCCTTGCCGTGAACGGTCCAGCCCGTGAGGTCTTTGCCGTTGAACAGCGAAATCCACTTTGAGCGGTGTTCGGCGCCCGGCGCGCTCAGGGCCAGGGCCACGCAGGCCAGAATGGGCAGAGTTTTTCCGGTCATCATCATCACCGTCGGTCAATTGTGAAACTTGCGGTTCGCAAGTCAAGTTTTGCTGTCCCGTTGGGCGTCGGGCCCTCGAGCCCTGAGGAAGCGTACGGCGAGGCGCCGAGCGCAGCAGGCGGGAAGCCCGCGCTCCCCAAAATGGGAACGGCAGGGACGGCGGAAGCGGTCCTTGTCTGCGGCGCGGCGGTGGCATAGACTGGGGTTCGCAGCATCGAGACGAACGCCCCGAGGCGACGGAACCGTACCGGCCAACATGAAACGAAACCGATCTTTCCTGTTCACCTGCTTGCTGCTCGGCGCCGGCCGCCTGGCGGCTGCCAACGTCGGCCGTGACTGGGGCGTGGAACGCCAGTTCTATTCCGACCCCGTCACCGGGGTGCGGATCTGCGAGCTGACCTGCGGCACGAACCAGGCGGACAACCTCTACTTCCACTTCTCCAATTTCACCGCCGACGATCGCTACCTGATCTGCGTGGCAAATTACAGTGGTTCGCCGCAGCTATTCCGGGCCGAGGTCGAGACCGGGCGCCTGGTGCAGCTTACGGACGATCCGGCCGTCAACGCCCACTCGGCGTGTCCGGACCCCACCCACGCGCGGCGCGTTTACTACCTGCGTGGGCCGGCGGTCATCGCGTTGGATGTGATCGATTTCACCGAGCGCGAGGTTGGCGAAATCCCGCGGCCCTACGTCGGTGGGTTCCAACAGCCGACGCTCAGCGGGGATGGCCGCTGGCTGACGCTGGGCAAACAACGCGACGCCGCCAACTGGGAGATTGGCCTGCTCGACACCGCGACGGGGGGCTATCGGACGGTCATCACGCAAGGCTTTCGAATCGGCCATGTGCAGCACAGCCCGACTGACCCAGTGATTTTCTATGTTTGGGAAACGGGGGGTTACGCCCCGCAGCGGAGCTGGGTGGTCAACATTGACGGCTCGGGCAACCGGCCGTTCTACGCGCGCACCCATCCAACGAACTGGTTCACGCCGCTCAAGGAGTGGGTCACGCATGAAGCCTGGGTCAAGGACACCGGGCAGATGACGATGGTCAACGACAAGGTGGGCATCATGCTCGTCGGCAAGGGCGGCGCGGCGCGACTGTTGCGCGCAGGGTCCTACTGGCACGCGGCCGCCCGGCCCGACGGCAAGTTCATCGTCGCGGATGATCTGCAGGGCCGGCTTTGGCTCATCGCGACGGAGTCCGGCAGTTCCCGCCTGCTGGCCACCGGTTTGCGCGATACCGTTCACCGCGTCCACCCCCATGCGTCCTTCGATCAGCTCGGGCGCTACGTCCAGTTTCACAGCGGCCGCACTCACGAAACCGTGGCGCTGATCGACCTCCGCAATCTGCCGGATCCGGTCGATTGGAACGCCGGCCAGGACCACCAGAACATGATGGACCAACTCGGCATCACGTCCTTGCGTCCCGGGGCCGATGGTATGCACCCGCAGGCGACCAACTACCAGAACACCGACGAAGCCAAGGCCAATCCCTTTCCCAACCTGCCCGACCCGCTCCGGCTGCGGAATGGAGAACCGGTGAGCACGCCGGAGATGTGGTGGAAACTGCGGCGGCCGGAAATCGTCGAGGATTTCGACCGCGAGATCTATGGGCGGGTGCCGAGCAACGTCCCGCCGGTGACCTGGCGAGTGACCAGCACGGTACGGACCACCAACGGCGCGGCGCCCGTGATCCGGAAAGAACTCGTTGGCCAGGTTGATAATTCCGCCTGTCCAGCCATCGACGTGAAGATTCAATTGACGCTGACCACGCCGGCGGACGCGCCGGGGCCGGTGCCGGTGATGCTGGAATTTGGGTTTGGCAATTTCGGCGGCTTTGGCCGTAACCGGGTGGGGCGAACCAACGAGGTTGGCGGACTCGGCCGGTTTCGGCGCGGCGCGACGAACGGCTTTCGGGGTTTCGGCGGCTTTGGCCGGGGACCCGATTGGCGGCAACTGGTTTTGTCCAACGGCTGGGGTTACGCGGTGATCGTGCCGACCAGTTACCAGGCGGACAACGGCGCCGGCCTGACTCGAGGCATTATCGGGCTGTGCAACTGCGGTCAGCCCCGCCGGCCCGACGATTGGGGCGCGTTGCGGGCGTGGGCGTGGGGGGCCAGCCGGGCGCTGGATTATTTTGAAACCGACGCGGCGGTGGACGCCAGGCAGGTGGGCATCGAAGGCCTTTCCCGCTACGGCAAGGCGGCGTTGGTCACGATGGCCTACGAGCGGCGGTTCGCCATCGCGCTGATCGGTTCCTCTGGCGAGGGGGGAGCGAAATTGTCCCGCCGCAACTGGGGTGAGCGCGTGGAGAACCTTACCGGCACCGGTGAGTATCACTGGATGGCGGGCAATTTTCTCAAATACGGCGGTCCGTTGACGCCCGGGGATTTGCCAGTGGACGCCCACGAATTAATCGCACTCTGCGCGCCGCGGCCAGTGTTCATCAGCTACGGCGCGTCCAGCGGGCCGGGTGCCGAGGGGACTTGGGTGGATCAGCACGGCAGTTTCATGGCGGCGGTCGCCGCCGGCCCGGTTTACCGGTTGCTGGGCAAACGGGACCTGGGCACGCCCGGTGATGATCGCACCGACCCGATGCCGCCGCTCAATACCGCGCTGACCAGCGGTGAACTGGCCTGGCGCCAGCACGACGGTGGGCACACCGACGCACCGAACTGGCCGGCGTTTCTCTCGTGGGCCAATCGCTACCTTCATGCGGCAGCCGGGAAGTGATCGCCGCCCGGTCGCGCCTGGGCACCCGCCGGCCGGTAGGGTGACGGTCTCCAGGAAGCCCCAAACGAAACCAGGAAAAGGGGGGCCAAGACTCGAGCGGGCCGCAGAGAGACTCGGGGTTCAAGGCACCTCATTAGGCATGCGCTGCGCGCAGTTTCTTCCCAGCAAATCGAAAATGCGCCCGGTTGCACCGTGCGGTCCTCGCCCGGGGACCGCGCCTTGGGCCGGCTCCGACCGCCGGATTACCGCTTGGGCGTGTCGTCGGAGCTGCGGGCGGCCGCGGGGACCGGGATGACGGCGGATTTGTAGTAATAACCGTGAGGCGCGCTTGGCCATTGAACGGTGCTCGATCCGTCGCTCCAGTTCACGGTGAAGACCTCCTCGCCGGCCTGGATCGGGGCGCTGGCCGGGATGGTGAGGAGGCAGATGGGTGCGTGGTAGGGGGCCGAGCCCACGGCGATCTCGGTCTCGGTATCGGTTTGCCGGACCAGGATCGCCCAGCCCAGCGGGCTGCGGGAGACCGGACGAACTGCCGTGCACCCGCACAGCAGCAGGCCCAACGCCACCGGATACACGGAATCGGGAATCATCGCCGAGGGAAAGGTGTGATGGGTCCGGAGGAGCGGAGCCCGGAACTGGCCACACGGATCCGAGGGTCGCGGGCTTAGGCAATGACGGGTTGATAGGGCGGCCGTTGGCGGGGCCGAACGCGGTGGCTGGGTCGGAAGGCGTGTCGGCCAATGGCAAAGGTGATTGAAGAACCGCAGCGTGTGTTCGAGGCACTCGTGTTCTACTGATCGGAGATTGGTGAAATTTGGTTTCATGATGATTTGAATCCTGCCTTTCGGAATTTTTTCCCGCTCGCTGCCGAGCGGGTTATCGGGTCACGCCGCGGCCTCGCTGGGGCCGGCCTTGTCCGCCGGGTGTGGCGGCCTGTTTTGCGCCGGCTCCGCGCCCGTGACAATGCGCGATCCGAGTTTGTAGGTGAAGTAAGAGTAAGTCCATTGCAACACCACGGCGGCTTTGTTACGAAAACCGATGAGAAAAATCAAGTGGATCAGCAACCAGGCCGCCCAGGCGGGCCAACCCCAGAACTGCAGCCGCCCGATCTGCGCCACCGCCGCGGACCGGCCAATCGTCGCCATCGTGCCCCGGTCCCGGTAGACGAAGGAGGGGCGCGTGCTGCTACCACTCCGGCCGCTGACCTCGGCTTCAAGCAGCCGGGCCACGTGACGCGCCATCTGCATGGCGGCCGGGGAAACGCCCGGCACCGGCCGGCCGTCGGCTCCCGTAACCAGCGCCAGGTCGCCGATGGCGAACACCTCCGGGTGCCCCGGCAGACTCAAATCCGGGTTGACCAGCACCCGGCCCGCGCGGTCCAGGGGCACGCCCAGTTTCCGGGTGAGCGGATTGGCGGCCACGCCGGCGGCCCAGATGATGTTGGCGCTTTCGATCTGGCGGCCACCGGTCAATTGCAATTCCCCGTGCCGGACGGTTTCGACATGGGTGTTGGCATGAATCTCGACGCCGAGCGCACTCAGCCGGGCCGCGGCTTTGGCGGCCAGGCGCGGCGGCAACTGCCGCAGCAAACGCGGGCCGGCCTCGATCAGGACGACGCGCGCCTGCCGCGGGTCGATCCGGCGAAAGTCGCGTCGCAAGACGTGCCGGGCCAGTTCCGCGAAGGCGCCCGCAAGTTCCACTCCCGTCGGACCGCCGCCCACGATCACGATCGTCATCAAGCAGGACCGTTGCACCGGGTCGGGGCAGTTTTCGGCTTCCTCGAACGCCAGGAGGATCCGGCGCCGGATTTGGAGCGCGTCTTCGAGTGTTTTCAGTCCGGGGGCTTCGGCCTCCCACTCCGGGTGGTTGAAGTAACCGGTCACGCTGCCCAGGGCCAGCACGAGGTAGTCGTAAGGTAACGTCCCGGTTTCGAGCCGGACGGTGCGCTGGTCGAGGTCCAAATCGCTCACCTGTCCCCAGCGCACGGTCACGTTTGGCCGATCGCGGAGGATCGAGCGAATGGGCTGGGCGATCTCGGGTGCCGACAAGCCGGCGGTGGCGACTTGATAGAGGAGCGGCTGGAAGAGGTGATGGTTTTGCCGGTCCACCACCGTGATCCGGGCCGTGGCTTGGCGGAAGGCCTGGCAGAACGTCAGGCCGCCGAAGCCGGCCCCCAGGACCACGATGTGGGGCGGGTCCATTGGGATCGTAATCTTTTTCATCCTGTACATAAGGTTGACCCCGGCGGCGGGAGGCGTTTTGATGCGCGTCAAACAAACGGCGCGAGTTCTGGCAAGGGCGCCCGAACCGACTGCACGACCGGTTGCGCTACACCCGGCGGCGGTCGGGCGGTTGGGTGCGCGAGCGGCCGGCTCCCTGAGGTGGGGATGGGCAGCCGGCGTGTGGGGCGGCGAGCTCGAACGGCGCAACGATCCGGGCCGTGACGGCGCGCTGGGCCGTGCGCACCGCGTGCATCGGTGCTCCGGGTGCAACCGCCTTGGTTCACCTAGCGAGGCGCGCCTCAGACCTCATTCCGGCTCGGTTGGGGTACGCACGTTTTTTGTATTCTTCCGGTTTCTCCTCTGTCCGCGCCTCGCTGAAAGAGTCCTTGAGGAGGAAAATGCCGGCCGGGGCGAGTCTTAATTTCTTGCCGGTGCCGCCAGCGGACGAATCCCGCGAGGCTACCCTGGGCGAACGGCCACCCACTCCCGGTCTACCCCAACGGGGTTGGATCGGTGCTGCAACCCGTTCCGGGTTGACCGTGGTTTGCGCTGGTGAACCCAGGGTAGGCTGCTACCGCGGCCAACCCTGGGCTGGTCGAGGCAATCCCTTTGGGATTGCGGGCGGTTAGGTGGCGCCGCCGAGCCGCAAGAAACTGGAATACGCTCCGCCAGCCGCGAATCAAAGACGCAAACTTGACTTGATGACAGCAAGTTTCACGGTTCAAGGACTCTAGCCAGGCGCGCCTCAGACCGTGTTTTAAAAACGGAGCGCGGCTGGTCGAGGAGGACCCAGCCGCGCTCCGCAGTTTTCAAACCTGCGCTCAGGGATGGGTCATCGCCTCCGGTTGAAGGAGCCGGTCAAACTCGGCGCCGCTCAGGAAACCGAGCTTCAGGCAGGCTTCGCGCAGCCCGAGGTTTTCCGCGTAGGCCACGTGCGCGATGCGGGCGGCTTTGTCGTAGCCAAGGACCGGCGTCAACGCGGTCACCAGCATGAGCGAGTTCTTGACGTGAGCCGCGCTTGCTCCGCCGACAATCGGCCCAGGTCCTGGTTGACCAGGCCGAGGGCGCGGATGAATTCCGGCGGCAGGGTATCGCGTCCGATGTCGAAGTGCGCGAGGGAACGGGCCGTATGGGCGCCCCAGTAAACGTGGGCGGGCACCTCGACGGTGCCCAGGCTGTCCGACTCGATTCGGGTGTGCGTCGTCGGGTGCGGTGGTGGCATAAGATCCGGCAAACCAGGAGCCGAGTTCAACCCGGCTGCTTTTGCAAACACATTTTGATCGCCGCGATCGCTCGGGCGTCGGCGCAAAGCCCAGACCGTCTCAAGTCGAGGCGGAACGGCGGGACCGGCTCGAGAAGGAACGCTGCCGCCGGCCTCACAGCAGCAGGAGGTTCATCGGGTTTTCGAGCAGTTGCTTCCAGGCTTGCAGGAAGCGCGCCGCCTCCGCCCCGTTGGCCACCCGGTGGTCCACCGACAATGCGACCTTCAGCAGCGGCGCGACGCGGACGGCGTCGCCGACGGCGACCGGCCGTGGAATCACCGCGCCGACGGCGAGGATCGCGGCCTCGGGCGGGTTGATGATGGCCAGGAAGTCGTCCACGCCGAACATCCCCAGGTTGGACACGGTGAAGGTGGAAGCGGTGAGGTCGTCGGCGCGCGGTTTGTTGCCTCGAGCGCGTTCGGCCAGCCGCTTGGTTTCCTGCGCGATAACCTTCAGCGGTTTCTGGTCCGCGTCCCGCAGCACGGGGGTGACCAAGCCGTCTTCAAGCGCCACCGCGATCCCGAGGTTGATGTGTCCGTGGCGAACGATGGTCCCCTCGCGATAAGAAGCGTTGAGCGCGGGGAACCGGGCGAGGGACCTGGCCGTCGTCGCCAGGACGAGGTCGTTGATCGAAATCCCTTCGCCTTCGGGCGCCACGGCGTTCAATTGCGCGCGCAACCGCAGCGCCTCGGTCATGTTGACCTCAATCGTGACGTAGAAATGCGGCACGGTGGTTTTGCTCTCAGTCATGCGCCGAGCGATCGTCTGGCGCATGGGACTGAGCGGCGCCGCTCCGGCGATCGGGCCGGCGGGAACCGTCGGGGCCGTTGGACCGGGCCGGGGTGTCACCGCCGACAACCGGTGGCGGATGTCGCGCTCGAGGATGCGGCCGCCCGGGCCCGAACCACTGACCTGTGCCAGCGGCACGCCGGCTTCGGCCGCCAGTTTGCGGGCCAAGGGCGAGGCCTTGACGCGGGTTGTGGGCGGTGAGCCGGGCTCGGGACCGGGCGTCGTGCCGGGCGTTGGTGGTGGCTGGGGCAACGCCGGGGCCGCCTGCTGCTGCTTCGGCGTGGCGCTGATCGTTTCCCCGGGGGCGGCGATGACGGCCAGCACCGTGCCGACCGGAACTGTCTGGCTGGGTTGGACGAAGATGCTGCTTAGCAGGCCCGCCGCGGGGGCTTCGATTTCGACGATCCCTTTGGCCATCTCGATTTCAGCGATCACCTGGCCCTTCTCGACCGGGTCGCCCGGTCGCTTGTGCCAGGCTACCAGCGTGCCTTCGGTCATGTCGAAACCGAGCGAGGGCATGATGACGTTAGTAGCCACGGCAGTTTCTCCTCAGGCGAGCATCTGTTGCACGGTGCTGACGATTTGGGCCGGGCTCGGCAGCGTGAGCGCTTCGAGGTTTTTGGCGTAGGGCATCGGCACCTCGAGTTGCGCCAGGCGCTCGACCGGCGCATCGAGGTCGTCGAACGCGTCGTGGCTGATCCGGGCCGCAATCTCGGCGCCCATGCCGCAGCTCAGCCAATCCTCCTCGACCACCAGCGCCCGGTGGGTTTTGCGCACCGAGTCGAGCACGGGCTGGAGATCGAGCGGCCGCAACGTCCGCAAGTCCACCACCTCGACCTCGATCCCGTGGCCGGCCAGTTCCTCGGCGGCCCGGAGCGACTCGTGCAGCATTCGCGAGTAGCTGACCAGGGTCAGGTCGCGCCCCGGGCGTTTGACCTCCGCGACGCCGAAGGGCAGGGTGAATTCGCCGGCCGGCACCTCGCCTTTAAGGCCGTAAAGGCGCGCATGCTCGATGAACATCACCGGGTTGTCCGAGCGAATGGCGGTTTTGAGCAGGCCCTTGGCGTCGGCGGGCGTCGCCGGCATGACCACGATCAGTCCGGGCAGGCTGGCGTACCAGGCCTCGAAACTCTGCGAGTGCGTCGCCGCCAATTGCCCCCAGCCGGCCGGGGTGCGAATGACCAGCGGCACGCGGAACTGGCCGTCGAACATGTAGTGAATCTTGGCGGCGTTGTTGACGATCTGGTCCATGGCGACCAGGCTGAAGTTGATGGTCATCAGCTCGAGCACCG
>JAGWYX010001029.1 GCA_018969165.1 Verrucomicrobiota bacterium | reverse complement strand
CCGCTGCCGACGGGTATGTTCGGGGTGAAGGGGTGGGGGTGGTCCTGCTCAAGCGTTTGAGCGACGCCCGTCGCGACGGTGACCGCGTCATTGGGTTGATTCGTGGAAGCGCGGTCAACCACGGGGGCCGCGTCAGCTCGCTCACGGCGCCGAACCCGAACGCCCAGGCCGAAGTGATCAAAGACGCTTTGCGCGACGCGGGCGTTCCGGCCCGGAGCATTACTTACATCGAAGCCCACGGGACCGGCACGCAGTTGGGCGATCCGGTCGAGGTCAACGGCCTGAAGCGGGCCTTTGCCGACCTCCTCGAGGACGGCGCCGCGACCACGGAAGGATTCTGCCGGCTGGGCTCGGTCAAGACCAATATCGGCCACTTGGAAGCCGCCTCTGGAATCGCGGGGATCGTAAAGACCTTGCTGGCCCTCCGTCACCGGACGATCCCGGCAAGCCTCCACCTCAAACAGGTCAATCCGTACATCAAGATCGAAGGGTCGCCGTTCCGCATTGTTCGGGAGACGGAACCTTGGTCGGCACCCGCGGACGGAGTTCCGCGGCGAGCGGGGGTCAGTTCGTTCGGATTCGGTGGCGCCAACGCCCACGTCGTGTTGGAAGAATACGACGAACCAGCGCCTGCAAGATCCGCGCCGCCGCCTTACCAGCTTGTGGTCCTCTCGGCGCGCAAAGAGTCGGAGCTGCGCGAGGTCGCCGCGCGCCTTTCGAGGTGGTTGGCGGACAATCCTGACGCCAGCGCTTTGTCCGACGTCGCGTTCAGTCTGAATGAAGGTCGTACGCATTTCCCGCACCGCTGCGCCGCGGTCGTCCAGGATTTGGAGGAGCTGCGGACGACGGTGGAGGAAGTTGCGCGTGGCGGCGTGCCGGACAACGTCATCATGGGCGTCTCGGCACGACCGAAACCAGCAGAAACTTCCATCTACGAGCTGGCGGCCCGCAGCGCGGTAACCGATCTGCGCGCGGCTACTGACGCCTCGGCTTGGCGCCAGGCCTTGCGCGGGTTGGCCGCGCTGTACGTGAAGGGTTCTGCGATCGACTGGGCAGTTTTGCGGGGTGCTCACCGGCCGCGCCGCGTGACCTTGCCCACTTATCCATTTCATCTCATTCGATATTGGATCTCCGCCACGACCTCGTCGTCGGCCTTGGTTCCGGCGGAGGAGCCGCTGGTGCTCTTCAGAACGGAGTGGGTCCCGGCTCCCGCCGTGACGGAAAACCTCCCGTCGATCACGGGTCTGCTGGTGGTGGATGCATCGGGGTTGTTGTTCGAGTGGCTGAAGACGGAGTTAGGCGTGAAATGCCGGCGTGTCAGACTCGATGAGGATTTCCGCGGCTTGGTGGAAGAACTGCGATCTCGAGATTTCAAAGTATCGCACGCGCTGCTCTTCGCTTCCGGGGCTGCGGATTTGGCGCCGGTCCGCCAATTCCTCTGTCAGTTGGCTGCGGTCCTGGACAACGAGCCCCTGCGATTGACCGTGGTGTGCGCGGGGAATCGCCGCGCGGCGGATCCGGTGAGCGGCGCCTTCGCCGGCCTGGTCCGCTCCGTCGCGTTGGAAAGGCCCCAAATGCGCGGTCGGGTGGTGGTCGCTGACGCGACGGCAACGGCCGAGTTCGGCCACCAGGTCGTGGCGGAGATGACGGCGGCGGGGACGGATGGGGCGGAGATTTGTCTGGAGGCCGGGCAGCGATGGCTGCGATCCATCAACGAATGGCAGCCCATTCCAGCGCACACGGCCGCGGTCAAAAACGGA
>JAGWYX010000096.1 GCA_018969165.1 Verrucomicrobiota bacterium | reverse complement strand
CGCGGCTCAGCGAGGCCGTCGGATCGGCGCTGCGCAAAGATCTCCAGCAGGATGGCACTTACCGCTTGGACACGCATGGCACGGGCGATGTTGTCGTCGCCGGCGTCATCACGCACTACGACCGCGTCGCGCTGACCTTCCAACCCAACGACATCCTCACCGTGCAGGACTACGAGGTGAAATTGACCGCCAAGATCACCGCGCGCGAGCGCCTCAGCGGCCGCGTGCTCCTGGACCGCGAAGTCACCGGGCGCACCACCGTCCGCGTCGGGGCCGACCAGACCAGCGCCGAGCAACAGGCCCTGCCCTTGCTGGCCGATGACCTGGCCCAGAAGGCCACCTCGCTGCTGGTGGATGGGACGTGGTAGGACTTCGCCGTCGCTGCGGGAGGCCGGTCCCGAACCGCTGTCTCGCCGGTTGGCGACTCGCCGAGCACCCCGCTGTACCACACCTCGCCCAGGTGAGATAACAGGGCGAATGGGTGGTCGCGCGGACCTGCACCGGGGCGGCAATACAACTGTTTAACTCCGTCAGGAGGGCCGACTTTCGCGTCGGGCCTGATGATCGCAGGGCTCATGGTGAACCGCTCTTCCCCGAGGCGGCGCAGCAGCGCCGCCCTGCCCGGACCAGCCTACGCGGCCGCCACCTTGACCACGCGCGACTGGGCGGCACGCTTGCGCGCGGTCTCGCCCAGGATGCGCTTGCGCAAACGCAGGTGCTTGGGCGTCGCCTCGACGTATTCGTCCGGCCCGATGTATTCGAGCGCGCGTTCGAGGGTCATCTTCAGGGCTGGCTCCAACTGGATGCCTTTGCCTTCACCCTGGGACCGCATGTTGGTCAGGCGTTTGGCCTTGCACGGGTTCACCGGGATATCGTTGTCGCGCGCGTTCTCGCCCACGATCATGCCGCCGTAGATTTGTTCGCCCGGCTCGACCATGAGCCGGCCGCGCTCCTGGATGGCGTTGAGCGCGTAGGCCGTCGCCACGCCGGCCTCGATGCTGACCAGCGAGCCGTTCTTGCGGGCGAGAATCTCGCCGCGGTCGGCCCCATATGCGTGGAACAGGTGGCTCATCACGCCCAGGCCGCGGGTCATGTTGATCAGGTCGGTCTCGAACCCGATCAGGCCGCGCATTGGGATCAGGGCCTCGATGCTCACCTGGTCCCCGTGGTGATTGAGGTTGATGATCTCGGCCTTGCGATTGGCGAGGTTCTCGAGCACCGCGCCCATGTTGTCCTTCGGGATTTCGAGGAACAACTTCTCGATGGGCTCGAGCAGGCTGCCGTTGGCGTCCCGCTGGTAGATCACTTCCGGCCGCGACACCAGCGCCTCGTAGCCCTCGCGCCGCATCTGCTCGACCAGGATGGCAATCTGCATTTCTCCGCGGCAACTGACCTCGAACACATCGGGTGCCTCGGTGTCCGACACGCGCAAGCCGACATTGGTGCGCGTTTCCTTGACGAGCCGCTCGCGAATGTGCCGGGCGGTGACGAGCTTGCCGTCCTGGCCGGCCAGCGGACCGTCATTGACCGCGATCTGCATGTGGATCGTCGGCGGATCAATCGGCACAAACGGGAGCGGCGCGCGCTCGTCGGTGTCGGTGATCGTCTCGCCGATGAACACCTCCTCGAATCCGGTCAGCCCGACGATGTCCCCGGCCGCGGCTTCGGCGATCTCGATCCGCTGCAAGCCCTGGAAATGGAAGATCGCGGTGACCTTGGAAGTCTGCTTGCGGCCATCGCCATGAATGCACACGACCGGGTCGCCGACCTTGACCCTGCCGCCGAGGATTTTGCCGAAGGCGATCCGGCCGAGGTAATCCGAGTAATCGAGGTTGGCCACCAGCAACTGGAAGAACCGGGTCGGGTCGGCCTTCGGGGGCGGGATGTGCCGGATGATGGCGTCGAAGAGCGGTTGGATGGTGTTGCTGGGCTGATCCAGCTCGAGTTTGGCCACCCCCTGCTTGGCGCTGGCGTAGATGACCGGGAAATCCAGTTGCGCGTCCGTGGCGTTGAGTTGGAGGAACAGTTCGAAGATTTGGTCCAGGACCTTGTGTGGGGCCGCGTGCTCGCGGTCGATCTTGTTGATCACCACGATGGGTTTGGCCCCCGCCTCCATGGCCTTGCGCAGCACGAACCGGGTCTGGGCTTGCGGTCCCTCGACGGCATCGACCACCAGCAGCACCCCGTCGATCATGTTCATGATGCGCTCGACCTCGCCGCCGAAATCGGCGTGGCCCGGGGTGTCCACGATATTGACGTGGTAACCCTGGTATTGGAACGCGGCGTTCTTGGCCTTGATGGTAATGCCCTTTTCGCGCTCCAGGTCCATCGAGTCCATCATCCGCTCGGCGGTGGCTTGGTTGGCGCGGAAGGTGCCGGACTGTTTAAGCAAACAGTCCACCAGTGTGGTCTTGCCGTGGTCCACGTGTGCGATGATCGCGATATTTCGGATATGCTGCATAGCTGCCGGATCGAACCGAGCCGCGTAATCTGATCCTGGCCCGGCCAAACGTCAAGCAGGGTCTGAAGGTTATTTGGCCAGCCCGAAACCGAGCCCGGCAATCCCAAGCGCCTCCAAGGCGACCCGGGAGCGGCTCTCGCGTCTCTCGCGCAGGTGCCCGTGTTCGGGGCGTGCATGGCAGAGTTCATTTGTTACGCAGCAGGCGGGGTCGCCGCCGCCGGGGTTTCGCCCGCGGGATCGCGGTGGACCAGCCGATCGCAAAGCCGCGCAAGACCGTGCTGCGCGTCGTCGAACAACGCATAGAGGATCGGCACATACACCATCGTCAGGAACGTCGAGGCCAGCAGCCCGCCGATGGCCACGACCGCCAGCGGCGAGAGACGCTCCAGGCCGATCGCCCACTGCAGCGCGATCGGGACCATGCCCACCGCCGTGCCGATGGCGGTCATCAGAATGGGCCGGGTGCGGATGCGGACCGAATCCACGAGTGCGTCGTGGGTGCTGGCGCCGCGTTCCTTGGCGGCGGCAATGAAGTCAAGCAGCAGAATGGAGTTTTTCACCACGATGCCGGCCAGCAGAATCATGCCCATCATCGCCGGCATGCAGCCGTGTTTGCCGGCCAGCAACATGCTCCAGTCGGCGCCGATGACCGCCAGCGGAATGGCGACCATGATGGTCAGCGGGTGCACCCACGACTTGAAGGCCGGCACGAGCGAGAAGTAGAGCAACACCAGCCCGAGCAGCAGCGCCATGCCCAGGCGCTGGAAGGAGTCGTTCATCTGCTTGACCTCGCCTTCCTGGCTGAAGTGGTAGCCGGCGGGAAGTGGGAGGCCGCGCAGGGCCTTTTCCACGTCCTCCTGCAAGTGCGAGATCGGTTGCCTGGCGCGGTAAGCCTGAATGTCGAGCGTCCGTTCAAGACCCTGCCGGGTGATGACCGAGGCGACGGGACGGCGTGAGAGCGTGCCCAATTCGGCCAGCGGCACCTGACCCAAAGGAGTCTGAACCGGATAAGTGGCCAACGGAGCCGCGTGCGCGCGCTCAGCGGCGGGGAGTTGTATCCACACGTTCAAGCCGTCCTGATTGGGCACTCTGAACACGGAGCTTGGCAGGCCGCGCACCGCGCAGGCCAATTGCCCCGCGACCGCCGCGGGCGAAACGCCGTAAAGGGCCAGCTTCTCCGGATTGGCGGCGAATTGGACTTCGACTGAATCCAGCGTCCAGGACCGCGTGATGGAGGTAGCGCCGCGCAGGTTCTGGCGCAACCGCTGTTCCACGTCACGCCCGATCCGGTCGAGCGCATCCAGGTCGGGGCCGGAGATCATCACGTCCACCGAGGAGCGGATGGTGGACAGCGGCGTCGCGCCGAAATCGAACACGTCCACGCTTTTCATTCCGGGCAGTCTCAGGAACTGACCGCGCAGCTCGTCTTCGATCTGCCAGATGGAGGCTTTGCGGTGGAACCGGTCCGTGAGATGCACGGTGATGTTTCCTTGCTGCACGAGGCGGCCCGAACCGAACGAAATCACCGCCGGCTCGGAGCCGAGGACTGAGGAGACGGAAGTGACTTCAGGCCGGTTCTCGATGATTTGTTCCATTTGCGAGAGCGTCTTCTCCGTCTGCTCCAGCGAAGTATTGGCGTCGGTCTCGAAGTTGATTTTGACGATGCCGGTGTCCATCGGCGGCATCAGGTCGCGGCCGATGAGCGGCATCTGGCGCATGGAGAGGACCAGCAGCAGCATGGCCGGCGGCAGGAACCAGACCCGGTGCTTGAGCGCAAAGGCCGTCAACCGCACGTAGAACTCGCGCACTGGCTCGACCACCCAGGTGTCAAAGCGGAAGATGAACTTCTCAAACCGGTTGCGGCCCGCACCGGGTTTGCGCCGCAGCAGCCTGGGCGCCAGCAGCGGAATCACCGTCACGGAAATAATGTAGGAAGCAATCAGCGCGATGCAGAGACTCACCGACAATGGACGCAGCACCGTTTGGACAAAGCCGCCGATGAAAATGATCGGCAGCAGCACCATTACGGTGGCGTAGGTGCCCGAGAAAATGGCGAGCATGACTTCCTGCGTGCCGCCCACCACGGCGCGGTGCGCATCCGTCCCTTTCTCGTGGAGATGTCGCTCGATGTTTTCGAGCACGACGATGGCGTCATCGAGCAACATGCCCACGGCCAGAATCACGGCGGTGAGCGTCACCATGTCGAACTCGTAACCGATGAGCCACATGATGGCGAAGGTAAGCAGGTAGGTGAACGGGATCGAGATGGCGGCCAGCGCCATGCCTCGCAGGTCGGCCAGAAAGAGGAAGATCACGATCACCGTCATGATCACCGCGTCGCGCAAGGCATCGAGCATGTTGCCGACGGACAGCTCGATCAGGTCGCCCTGGGTGTCCGGGATGCTGAACTCGATGCCCGGATAGTCCTTCTCCAGCCGCGGCAACAGGCCGGCCACGTCGGCGATGGTGCGCAGGGCGTAGCCGGTCGTGCCGCGCTGGATGTTGACCGCAATGGCGGGCTTGCCATTGCCGTGATAGGCGCTCTGCGGTTCGAGCACGCCGCGCCGAATGGTGGCGATGTCGCCCAAATGCACGTCGCCTTCGGGTCGGTGTGTGACAGTGATGGCCGCCACGTCGGACAGGCGTTGGAACTCGCCGGTCCGCTTGAGCAGGAATTGGCTCTCGGAGGTCAGCAACAGACCGATGGGCTGGTTGGCGTTGAACGCGACCAAACGCTGGCTCACGTCCAGCGGCGTCAGGCCGAACCGTTCCAGCTTGTCGCGGTCCAACTCGACCCGCACCACCGGCTGGTGCGCGCCGAAGACTTCGACGTTGGCCACTTCGGGCAATTGCAGCAACCGCTCCTTGATTTCGTTGTCGGCCAGTTGGCGCACCATGGAAAGGTCCAGAGGCGAACCTGCTTTTGGACGCAGCGCCAGCGTCAGCACCGCGGGCGTGGCCGAGGAGACCTTAAAAATCATCGGCGGGCGGATGGCGTCGGGCAGCAGCGCCTTGATTTTCTGCAGGCCGTTGGCCACGTCGGTCGCCGCCGAGTCGAGCCCCTTGGCGTAACGGAATTCCACAGTGACGGCCGAAACCTCGTCCTTGCTCACCGAGGTGACGCGCCGCACCAGTTCGATGGTGTTCAACTCCTTCTCGATGGTGCGGCTGACCTCCGCTTCGACATCCTGCGCCGAAGCGCCCGGGTAAACCGTTACCACCGCAACCTGTGGGCGTTCGGAATCGGGGAACAAATTCACCGGCATCCGCTCGTAGCCGATGAAACCGACCACGGCCGCCAGCAACACCAGCGAGGTGACCAGATGCGGTTTTTGGAGATAGCCTTCGACGAAGTTCATGGCTGGCCCTCCCCGCTTTTGGAGCCAGCGGCCACCGTGACCTTCATCCCCGCCGCCAGCGTCATCAGCCGCGAAGGCCGCGCTACAATCACCGGCTCGCCCAGGCGGATGTCGCCTTTAACGCTGACTTGTTCCAGCGAGCGGTTTAACACCTGGACTTGCACCGGGCGCACGACGTGGTTGTCCGCCGCGAAGACCCACGTGCCATTGTCGCCTTCCAGCAGCGCCTCAGCGGGGACAACCAGGCCCGAAGCGGAACTCAATTGCACATCCAGCCCGACGGTCGCGCCGGAAACCAGACCTGGCGGCGGATGGGTCAGGTCGCATTCGATGCTGGCCAAATGACTTTCGCCGATCGCGGGGAACACGCGTGAAATCGCGGCGTCCAAGGTGCGCCCCTGCAGAGTCAGCGTCACCGGTTGGCCGACACGCAGGCCCGGAAAATCCTCCGGCGGCAACCCGGCGCGCACGCGCACGGTCTCCTGGCGGATTACCTTGAACAACGCCTTGCCGGGAACCGCCAAGTCGCCCGGATCGGCTAAACGTCGCGCCACGACGCCGTTCATGGGCGCAGCGATCGTCGTGTAACTCAGGCGCGTCTTGGCGGTGTCCAAACGCCGCTCCGCGGCCCGGAGTCGCGCCGTCGCCGCGGCATCCGCGGCCAGGGAGCGGTCCCAGTCTTCCTGCGCGATGCCCTTGACCTCGAACAGCCGCCGGTCCCGCGCGGTGGCGCGGTGCTGGGCCTGAGCCGCCTGTTGCGCCGCAGCCAACGTGGCTTCCGCCTCGGCGACGGTATCTTGGAACTCGCGCGGATCCAGCGTGGCCAGCAATTCGCCCTGCCCGACCACGTTGCCTTCGCGCACCTTCACGGTCAGCACTTGCGCCATCACTTGCGGTGCCACATCGGCTTCGTCGGCGCCAATGACTGTGCCCAAAACGTGACGGCTGTGGATCACTTTGCCTTGCATGACCGGCGCCACCTGCACCGCCACCGTCACGACCGGCGCCAGCGGCGCGCCTTCCTTTTGTCTCACCCGCTTGGCGCGCACGATTAGCAGCGTCGCCACGAAGGCGAGCACAATGACGATTCCGACGATTTGCTTCATGGGACGATCTCCTGCTCGGCGATGGTGTTGATCCGTTCGCCGGCGGTGACGAGGTTGGCTTGGGCTGACGCCAGACCCGCCTTGGCCCTCGCTTCCCGCGCACGCGCCCGCAGCAGGTCTTCAATCGTGCCGGCGCCGGTGTCGTAGCGGACGTGTTCGATGCGGGCGGCTTCCGTGGCGGCGGCGACCTGGGCCTTGGCCGCCTCGAGGTTCGTGCCCACGGCATCGAGACGGGCCAGGGCCTCCTGCAAATCGGCTTGGATCTTGAGCTGCGCCTCAGTGAGGGCTTCCCGCGCGGCCGCTTGGCGTTGGCGAGCAGCGTCCAGGCGTTTGAGCCGCGCGTTGCCTTCAAACAAGGGCAACTTGACCGAGACGGTGGCGACCCAGAGGTCCAGCGATTGGCCAATTCCGATGCCGGTGTAATCCTGATAGCTGGCACCCGCATAGACCTTGGGCATGAAATCGCTGCGCGCCACCTTCACGCCACGGTCGGCTTGCTCGATCGCCAAACGAGCACTACGAACGGCCGAGTTATTCTCCACTCGCCTGCCCAGACCAGGCAACCCGTCGGGCGCCGGCCTCGGAGACGCATCCGCCATCGGGTCCACGGTAACGCCGCCCGCCGGATCACGTCCCAGCATCGCGAGCAGGAGCGCGCCGACTTTGACGCGATCCGCCTGCGCGGCGGCGAGCTGGCCTCGCACGCCTTCGAGTTCGTCCACAACCTTCAGCCGGTCCACTTCCGGGCGTTTGCCCAAGCCCACCATTTCGTCGAGGTTGGTTTTGGTTTGTGTCATCGCGGCCATCTCTTCTTCGAGCGCCGCCACGGCCCGGTCGAGTGCCTGGGCCGCTGAGTAGAGCGAGACCACGTTGAAGCGTACCTGCCAGCGGTTGCCTTCGAGCAGGGCCTGGGCCTTTTGCGCTTCGAGGCGGGCGATACGAATCTGGTTGTTGAGCTTGCCGCCCAGGTAAAGCGGGAATTGATAGACCAACCCATATTGCGCCTGGCTGCGATCAAAGGGCAGGCCGCTGATGCCGTTGACCAGCAACTCCTGGTACATCGGCACCAGGATCAGGTGGTCGTTCCAGTAGGAATACGCCGCGGTCGAGTCGAGTTCGCCCCAGCGTCCGCGAGCGGTGGCGCTGGCCTCTTGGGTCGCGGCAATCGCCCGGTGGCCGGCCGCCTTGAGGCCCGGATTCAGTTTGAGGGCCTCGCTCACCGCTTGGGCAAAGCCGAGGTGCGTGGCCGCGGGCGTGTGGGTCCGGGTGTCTTCGGCCGACCCGGTGACCGCGGTGGTGGTCAAAATCCACGCCGCGAGCCGGGCGGCAATCCTGCCGGTTGGCGCCGCGCTCACTCGCCCTTGCCCGCTGCTGAAGCCCACGGTCCATGGCCTACTCGCCCGATGGCAAGGGCTAAGCAGGAGGCTCAGGAGTTGTAACGTGAATTTCCAGCTCACACTTCACGGTTTGATTTTCTGGAATAAGGCCGGCAGCCGTGTGCGATATACCTCAGTCACTTGCGCCTCCATCTCGGCGAGCGGTTTCACCGGAATGAGGTCCATCACCTCGGCGGGCGTGAGACCGGACTCAACCAATGTCCGCGTGCCGCCACAGACCATGCGCTTAAGGGCTGGGGCAATCTCGGCGTCGCTCAAGCCAATGCCCGCCGCCACTTCGCGCAAGGCCTGCAATTGAAACCAGAGATAGGTTGGCCCCATCGCGGAGAGGATCGCGTAGGCCTCGAGCTTCTCTTCCTCCACTTCCGGGCACTCGCCCAGCGGCGCCAGCAACGCTTGGACTTCCGCCCGGTCCGTTGCCGAGAGCGCCGGGCCGAAGCAGACCGGGTTGTAGCCCTGCCCGATGAGCGACGGGGCGTTGGGAATGACGCGCGCGATGCGGGCAAAACCGCCCAGCAACTCGCTCAGCTTCGCCACCGTGAACTTTGGCGCCAGCGACACGACCACGGCCCCCCATTTGAGCGCCCCTTTGATCGCGGCAGCGGCATCGTTCACCGCTGGCGGATGCACCGCTAGGAAAACGATGTCCTGCGCTGCCGCCACCGCGCTATGAGGCGTGGTTGCGACAGTCGGGAACTGCGCCTTCAATTTGGCCAGCGTCTCCGCACTCGGATCGCTGACCGTGATGTTGGCAGGCAGCTTCTGCGCCCGCGTCCAACATCCCAGAAGAATCCGGGCGATGCGCCCGCCGCCGATG
>JAGWYX010001028.1 GCA_018969165.1 Verrucomicrobiota bacterium | reverse complement strand
AAGCCCGGCGACCACGTCGCGCTGATCGGCAACTCGCTTCCCGACCGGATGCAGCACGATGGCTGGCTGCAGACCCTGCTCTACGCCCGGTTCCCGACCTTCGACCTGGTCTTCCGCAACCTGGCGGCCAGCGGCGATGAAGTCGCCACCTGGCATCGCCCGGCGAATTTCGGGTCCCGCGACCAGTGGTTGACCAAGTCCCAGGCCGACGTGATCTTCGCCTTCTACGGTTTCAACGAAGCCTTCCAAGGCCCGGCCGGCTTGGACAAATTCAAGCGCGACCTGGATCGGTTTCTCAAGGAGACCAAGGCCAAGAACTATAGCGGCAAGGGGGCCCCGCGGGTTGTCCTGTTTTCACCCATTGCCAACGAAAAGTTGAATAACCCGGACCTGCCCGATCCGACGGCCGAGAACCTCAACCTGCAGCTTTACACGGGGGCGATGGCGGAGGTGGCCAAGGCCAACGACGTGCCGTTTGTGGATTTGTTCACCCCCTCGCAGGCCCTCTATGCCCAGGCGGCCCAGGCCGGCCGCGCGCTCACGTTCAACACCTTCATGCTCACCGCGGCGGGCGATCAGGCGCTGGCGCGCGACATGTTCCGGGCGCTGCTGGAGGAGACGCCGCCGGCCGGCAACCTCGAAAGGCTGCGCGCCGCCGTGGTCGAGAAGGACGAGATGTGGCACTCGCGCTACCGCACCGTCGATGGCAACAACGTCTATGGCGGGCGCTCGGAGTTGACCTTCCCGCGGGCCGGCAAAGGCAGCCCGCTGATTTCGAACTTCGAGGTCATGCAGGAGGAGATGTCCCAACGCGACGTGATGACCGCCAACCGCGACCGGCGCATCTGGGCGGTGGCCAAGGGCGGAGACCTGAAGGTGGACGACTCGAACTTGCCGCCGGTCGAGACCCTCGAGTCCAACGACACCAACGTCACCGCGTACCTGGATCCCGAGGCGGCGATCGGCCACATGACCGTCGCCAAAGGCTGCCAAGTCAACCTGTTTGCCAGTGAAAAGGAATTCCCCGAACTGGCCAAGCCCGTCCAGATGGCCTTCGACACCAAGGGCCGCCTTTGGGTGGCCGTGTGGCCCAATTATCCCGAGCGTACCCCCACCAGCAAGGTGGGCGACAGCCTGCTGATCTTCGAGGACACCAACGGCGACGGCAAGGCCGACAAAGTGATTCATTACCTGGACAACCTGAATTGCCCGACCGGGTTCCAATTTTATAAAGACGGCGTGCTGGTCATGGAGGCGCCGGACCTGTGGTATGAGCGCGACACGACCGGCGGCGATCACCCCAACTGGATGGAGCGCGTCCTGATGGGCATGAGTTCGGCCGACACCCATCACACCGCCAACTCGATGGTGCTGGATCCCGGCGGCGCCACCTACCTGAGCGACGGCGTGTTCCATCGCACGCAGGTCGAGACCGCCGAGGGCCCGGTGCGCAACAACGACGCCGGCATCTATCGCTTCGAACCGCGCACTTACAAGTTCGAACGCTACGTCCCTTACGGTTTCGCCAACCCCCACGGCCGTGTGTTTGATTACTGGGGCAACGACATCATCACCGATGCCACGGGCAACAACAGCTACTTCGGCCCCGCCTTCAGCGGTCACCTCGATTATCCGGCCCGGCATGCCTCGATGAAGGAATTCTGGAAGCGCCCGTCGCGTCCCTGCGCTGGCACCGGCATCCTCAGCAGTCGCCATTTCCCGGCCGAGTTCCAGGGAGATTTCCTGGACTGCAATGTCATCGG
>JAGWYX010001027.1 GCA_018969165.1 Verrucomicrobiota bacterium | reverse complement strand
CAACCCTTCATCGAAGCCCCGATCTATGCCCGCGTGGACGGGTATTTGCGACGCTGGTACTTCGATATCGGCCACGGAGTCCGCCAGGGGGATTTGCTGGCGGAAATCGAGGCCCCTGAATTGGACCAGCAACTGGCCCAGGCCCGGGCTGATCTGAGCCGCGCCGAGGCAAACCTCGAACTGGCGCGTGTCACCGATGCCCGCTGGCAGGAGTTGCTCAAAACCGCGTCGGTCTCCGAGCAGGAAGCTGCCGAGAAGAGCGCGGGCCTGGCGACCGCTTCCGCCGCGGTACTGGCCGCCCGGGCCAATGTTCACCGCCTCGAGGAACTCCAGTCGTTCGAGCGCGTGGTGGCGCCGTTCGACGGCGTGATCACCGAGCGCCAAACCGATATCGGCCAGCTCATCAAGGCCGCTGCCGGGCGCGAATTGTTTCGCCTGGCCCAGACCGCGGTCCTGCGGATTTATGTGCGCGTGCCGCAGACCATCTCGCCCTGGATCGTTCCCGGCCAGAAGGTGGACCTGTTCCTGGCGGAGAAGCCCAATCGCGTGTTCACCGGCGCTATCGTCCGCACCGCCGGCGCCATCGATCCGGCCTCGCGCACACTGCTGACGGAGGTCCAATATCAGAACGAACGCGGCGACATTCTGGCCGGTGCCTATGTGCAGGTCCGATTTCATTCGCCAGCCGAGGCCCCGGCGCTGGTGTTGCCGGCCAACACCCTGCTGTTCCGCGCCGAGGGCACCCAGGTGGGCGTGCTGGGCCCGGACCATCGCGTCCAGCTCCGCCACCTGAAGATCGGCCGCGATTTCGGCACCGCGGTCGAGGTGCTCTCCGGTGTGACGGCGACCGACCAGGTGATCCTCAATCCTTCCGACTCCTTGGCCGCCGGCGACACGGTGCAGCTCGGGACCGGCAACGAGGCGGAGGATCCATCTCCCAAATGAATCGCGCTTTGTCCGGAGAGGATCAGCGCCGACTGACGACGGTGGCTGCGGAACGGACCGGGGTTCAACAGCACAAGGCGCAAAGTTCCGTCTGGGGGAATGCTCTCTCGCCCACTGGGCGTGCTCGCTTCCGGCGCCAGGGGCGGAGGGGGCTGGGTCGCGGAGGCATTCGTTGTCGTCGGATTCGGTGGTGGGATTTCAGTTGGTCCGCAGCATTGGCGGTCGCGGCGGCGTTGAGTCTTTTCACCGTTGGCTGCATGGTCGGGCCCGATTACCAGCGCCCGGCCGCGGTGTCCGATCTGCCACCGGCCTACAACCAGGTCGCCTCGGTTTGGAAGCCGGCCCAACCTCGGGCGGCGCTGCCCAAGGGCGATTGGTGGGAGTTGTTCGGCGATCCGGACCTCGACCGACTCGAGACCAATGCCGCGGTTGCGAACCAGGATTTCCAGGCAGTGGCGGCGCGCTTCGAGCAGGCGCGCGCGCTGGTCAATGTCGCCCGCTCGGGTTTGCTCCCCCAGCTCGAGCTGCCGGCAGTGGCCAGCCGCGAACGTGACTCGGCCAACCGGCCGTTCGGTGGTAAACGCGCGCCGGGGCCAGCGACCTACAACACTTTTACCGTGCCGCTGGACCTGAGTTACGAAGTCGATCTGTGGGGCCGCGTGCGGCGGGGTGTCGAGGAGGCGACCGCCCAACTCCAATCCAGCGCCGACGATGTGCAGTCCGTCAAGCTCGCTGTAGCCGCCGAGGTCGCCCTCGATTACCTGAGCCTGCGTGAACTGGATGCCGAGGCTGATTTGTTGACCTCGACGGTCGAGGTGC
>JAGWYX010001026.1 GCA_018969165.1 Verrucomicrobiota bacterium | reverse complement strand
GCCGGAGTGGGCCTGGCTCAAAGGGGCCATCGACGCCGGAACCTATGGCCGCGTGCTCGACGCCCGCTTCCGGCGCGTCGGCGAACCGCCCGGCTGGGGCCAGGAAAACTTCTTCAACGGCGCCAAGTCCGGCGGGGCGTTGCTGGACCTTCACATTCACGATACCGACTTTGTGCAATTCTGCTTCGGCCGGCCGCGCAGCGTGTATTCCGCCGGCTACAGCAAAGTCAGCGGCGCGATCGACCATGTCGTCACGCAATACCGCGTGGCCTCCGGCGCGGCGGTGCATGCCGAAGGCAGTTGGGGCATGACCGCCGGCTTCGGCTTCAACATGTCCTACACGGTCAACTTCGAGCACGCGACGGCCGACTACGACCTGTCCCGCGGGACCGAGGCCCTCAAACTGTTCGAGAAGGGACATCCGCCGCACACCGTCCAATGCGAGGGCATCGACGGCTACGTCGGCGAATTGCGCCACCTGATCGAGAGCATCCGGTCGGGCAAACCGCCAACGGTGGTGACCGCCGAGGACGGCTTGAGCGCGGTCGAGATTTGCGAAGCCGAAGAGCAATCGGTCAAGACCGGGCACGTCGTCTCGCTCTGACCGGCGGCGCGGCTGGTTGTGGTGCGCTTTCGATGAATCCAGGAGGCGAACCATTCCCTCCAGGCTCCAGACGTGATCGGAGACGAAGTCTCTGCCAGGGGTTCGTCCAGGTGGTGAACCAGGGCAAGCTGCCGATGTTCGGTTTCCGCCGGCCGAACGCGATCTCGTGGAAGGAATCCGGGGACGTTTACATTTCGGGAGTCGCCTTCGATCACGGCATCGGCCGCGTGTTCCTGTCCAACGGCGAGAGCTACACGGCTGCGGATCGCGAGCTCCAACTCGTGGACAAGCATTTCGTGGTCATCAACGGCAAGGTGTACCGGTGGAAACAGCCGGATCGGCCGAGCGGCCCGCTGCAGCCTTTGCTGTCGGCCCCGCCGGTGGCCACGCCGGGTGTGACCGGAGGATCGCGGGTCATTCAGGTTGGACACTGAACGACAGGGTTTGGCCTGCCCGCCGGAAACTGCCGATCAGGAAGGCGGGTGATTCATCGTGCGGGGTCGGACCAGACCACCAAATGTGCCCGGATTGCCGGAGATTTCGGTCGAAAACTTCGGTGTTGACGCTCGAGGTCAAAGGTACATAGTCCCCACTGCTTAAGCCAATAGGAAAGCCATGAACAGGCACCGTCTGCAGGTGTTGCGATGGCCCAAGGCATACTGGGGAGGGCGTCGCGCTGCTTGTGCGTCGTCGCGTCGTCGCAAGCCGAGGGATTCCTGTTGCCACTGGGGGGGGGGTACGCTCCATGCTGCTCGGTTCTCGGGATTGGCCTTCACTCGAGAGTGCAGAAGCGCGAGCTTGCGCGCTGGGGAATCCATCGGACGGGAGGGCGATTGATGATCGGTGTCGAGGAGGTGCAAAGTGAACATTCGGGGAGATCCAAACTCGTTGATTACCGTGTCGGTCGTGGACGACATATCCGTCGTGCGCGAGGTGTTGGCGAAGCTCATCAACCGGACGGATGATCTGCGCTGTGTCAGCACGCACGCAACGGCGCAGGAGGCGTTGCGAGAGATTCCGCGGGTAAGGCCGAGGGTGGTCTTGATGGACGTCAAGTTGCCGGGGCTTTCGGGCGTGAAATGCGCTCAGAGATTGAAGGCGCTAACACCGGATTTGCGCGTGCTGCTGCTCAGTGTTGATTCCAGCGGCGAGACGGTGCGGCG
>JAGWYX010000095.1 GCA_018969165.1 Verrucomicrobiota bacterium | reverse complement strand
ATAACCTGGCCGTCAACTGAATGGACCCAAGTATAAGGATGCTTTAATATATACATTACCCTGAGTCACTCTCCCGCCCCGTCACCCGCTCAGCTCCAGCAACGAGCCCAGCCCTCCGCCCCCCCCCGCTCCCCGCCGGTCCAATCGCACCGCCCGTAGCCCGGTCGCGCGCGCCCCCGCGACGTCCTCGTGCGGGCTGTCGCCGACGTGCAGCACGGCCTGGCCGGGCAATCCCAGGGCGCGCAGGGCCTGCTCGAAGATCACCGGGGATGGTTTGGTGAAGCCGACTTCGCAGGAAACGACGACCACCGTGAAGTACCGCTCCAGCTTCAGGTCCGCCAGCAGCGGGCGCAGCCGCTCGTCCCAGTTGGAGATCACCCCCAGGTCGATTTCACGGGCGGCCAGGCCCTCCAACGCCGGCAGCACATCCGCGTAAATCCGCCACACCGCCGGGTCCGCGAACCGATCATACACGGCTTCCAGGAACGTCGCCGGCAGCGTTCCCGCCTCCGTCGCAAAGGTCCGTCGCACCAGGCCAAACCACGCCGCTTTCGAGTAATTGAACTCGCCCCTCGTCTGCCAGGCCGCCGCGAAATTGCGGTCCAGCACCGCCGGCGAAGGGGACGGCAGGCCGTGGCGAGCCGCCACCTCCGCATAGACTTGTCCGACCGAGGGCCACGGCTCGATCAGTGTGCCGCCCACATCAAAGGTCACCGCCTGGATGCCCGCCAACAAATTCATGCCACGGCAGCCTCCCGGTTCGCCGCCCAAAGACAAGCCGGGGTCATGGTTTTGGGTCCGGGTCGGAAAACGTCGCCGGTAACCGCATCTTCAACGTCCGAACCAGGAAGCCGAACTGGTCGGCCGCTTCGTCGATCAACTTGGTCGTCGGCTTGCCCCCGCCGTGTCCGGCTCGGGTCTCGATCCGGATCAGGACGGGTGCCGGGCCCGCCTGGGCCGCCTGGAGTGTCGCCGCGAACTTGAAGCTGTGCGCCGGGATGACGCGGTCATCGTGATCCGCGGTCGTGATCAGGGTGGCCGGGTATCGGGTGCCCGGCCGGATATGGTGGAGCGGCGAGTAGGCGTCGAGCGCCCGGAAATCCTCGGGATCGTCGCTCGAGCCGTAGTCCGAGGTCCAGGCCCAACCGATGGTGAATTTTTGGAATCGCAGCATGTCCATGACGCCGACCGCCGGCAAGGCCGCGCCGAAGAGGTCGGGCCGCTGGGTTTCGCACGCGCCCACCAGCAAGCCGCCGTTGCTGGCGCCCGCGATGGCCAGCCGCGCCGGGCGGGTGAACCGCTCAGGGGGATCGACCAGTCCGCTCGCGCCAGGATTCGCAGGCGCCTGACGAACTTTTGTCGTACGTACGACAAAAGTTCGTCGCCCGTTGTCCTCCGACGGCGGCCGGCCGCACAGCCATTCCGCCGCGGCGATGAAATCGTCGAACACGTTCTGCTTTTTGAGTTTCATCCCGGCCTGGTGCCAAGCCTCGCCATATTCGCCGCCCCCGCGCAGATTGGCCATGGCATAGACGCCGCCCAGTTCCATCCACACCAGGTTGGCGACCGAGAAACTCGGTGTCAGGCTGATATCGAAGCCGCCGTAGCCATAAAGCAACGTCGGGTTGCGGCCGTCCAGTTTCAGCCCCTTTCGGTGGGTGATGAACATCGGCACCCGCGTGCCGTCCCGGCTCCGGTAAAAGACTTGCCGCGTTACGTAGTCGTCCGGATGAAAGTCCACCTTCGGTTGACGGAACACCGAACTGCGGCCGGTCCGCAGGTCGTAGCGGTAGATCGTGCCGGGCACGGTGAAGCTGGTGAACGCATAAAAAGTCTCGGTGTCCGTGCGCTTGCCACCAAACCCGCCGACCGCTCCGATGCCGGGGAGCGGCAGCTCGCGCACCAGGCGGCCGTCCCGTCGAAATATTTTCACCTGGCTGTGCGCATCTTCCAGATACGTGGCGATGAACTGGTCGTCCACCAGGCTGACCCCGCGCAGGGTCTCGGCCGCCTGCGGGATGATCTCCTGCCACTGCGCGCGGTCCGGTTGGTTCACGTCGATCGCGATGACCCGGCCACGCGGGGCGTCGAGGTCCGTTTTGAACCAGAACAACGGGCCGTCGTTGCCGATGAAATCGTAGGCGGCGTCGAAGGCGTTGAGCAACTCGACCACGGGCGCGCCCGGCCGGCTGAGGTCCTGGTAAAAGACCCGGTTCCGCCGGTCGGTTCCCTGGGAGACGGAGATGACCAGGTAGCGGCCGTCTTCGGTGACTTCGCCGCCGAAGCCCCAATCCTTGTGGTCGCGCCGATCATACACCCGCCTGTCGTCCGACTGCGGCGTGCCCAGGCGGTGGAAGTAGAGTTTTTGGTAATAGTTCACCGCCTTGAGCTCCTCAGCCTTGGGCTCGTCGTAGCGGCTGTAGAAGAATCCGCTGCCGTCGTGCGTCCAGGAGGCCCCCGAGAATTTGACCCACCGGAGGTCGTCAGGAAGGTCCCGCGCCGAGCGCACGTCGCGGACTTTCCATTCCTGCCAATCGGAGCCGGCGGTGGACAGGCCGTAGGCCAGGAAGCTGCCGTCGTCGCTGACGGCGTAACCGCTCAGGGCGACCGTGCCATCAGTAGAAAGCAGGTTCGGGTCGAGCAATACCTTTGGCGGGCCCTCGAGCGAGTCCAGGGTGTAGAGCACGCTTTGGTTCTGGAGCCCGTTGTTCTTCGCGAAGAAATATCGGCCGCCCTCCTTGAACGGGACGCCATAGCGCTCGTAATTCCAGAGTCGCGTCAGGCGCCGCTTGAGGGCCGCGCGCACGGGGATCTGGTCCAGGTAGGCGAAGGTGACCTTGTTTTCCGCCCGCACCCAGTCCTTGGTCTGGGGCGCGTCGAGGTCTTCCATCCAGCGGTAGGGATCGCGCACAGCGACGCCGTGGTAGTAGTCCACTTGATTCGTCACTGCGGCAACCGGATAAGGCAGGTGGGCGGGGAAATGGACGCAGCCGGTGAGTACACCGACGACGGCAGTGAGCAATCCAGAGGGAATCAGCCAGCGCATGGGGAAAAAGAATGTCGCCTGGCAGAGAGCGGGTCAATCAGATTGGCCAGCCATTCACATTTTGGCCCGGAGCGCGGCTCTGTGAGCCGCAGCAGGCTCGCCCGGCCGCTTGCGTCTAGGGCATTTCCAGGCCCCGTCAGCACCGTCGCCGCTGCGGGTCGCAGACCCGCGCTCCGGAATGAGAATTGCGGCAGATGGGCGGTCTTGACGGTTTGGGCGCCGCCTGTTTTGCTCGGGTGAACAATTCCGGATGACCGCACGGCTATGGACATGACCGTTCCCGCCCGCCTTAGGGTCGGGGTGCGCGTGCTGCTGACCTCACTCCTGGTTTTGAGCCGGGCGTTCGCAGCTACGGAAGGGTTCCGCCGCGCGCACGCGGAGAAACCGTTTCTGGAATCCGAACTGATCTTCCCGCTCGAGACCTGGCACAACCACGCCTCGTGCATCGTGGAAACGCCCGAAGGCGACCTCCTGGTTTGTTGGTTCCACGGCTCGGGAGAACGCACGGCCGACGACGTGAAAATCGAAGGGGCCCGCCTGCGCCGTGGTTCGAAACACTGGAGCCCACGCTTCGTCATGGCCGACACCCTCGGTTACCCTGACGGCAACCCCTGCATGCTGATCGATCCGCAACGGCGGCTCTGGCTCTTCTACACCACCATCCTCGCCCATACCTGGGAGAGCGCCTTGCTCAAGGTCCGCACCAGCCGCAACTATCACCACGACGGCCCGCCGCGTTGGGAGACCAGCGAGGTGCTCCACGTGACGCCCGGGCCGCGCTTCCCCGCCGAGGTGGACGCGGCGCTTTCGGCGTTCGAGCAATCGTCCGCGATCAGCCGCCTGCCCGAGGATCGACGTCAGCAAGCGCAGGCCTTCTTCGCCGGCATCCGCCAGCACGCCCGCAATGAACTCTACCGGCGCTTGGGTTGGATGACGCGCGCCCATCCGTTCGTCCTGGACGGCCGCCGCCTGATCGTGCCGCTTTATCACGACGGTTTTTCGTTCTCGCTGATGGCGATCACCGACGATTGGGGCCAGACCTGGCACACGAGCACGCCGCTGGTTGGCCTGGGCAACATCCAACCGAGCATCGTGCGGCGGCGCGATGGCTCGCTCTACACCCTCATGCGCCATAACGGCCCGCCGCCCCATCGCCTCGCCCAGAGCGAATCGCGCGACCGCGGCGAAACCTGGAGCCCCGTCACCAACACGGACCTGCCCAACCCCGGTTCCGGAGCGGAAATCATCGGGCTGCGCAACGGCCACTGGGTGCTGATCAGCAACGATAGCGAGCGAGCGCGCAACAGCCTGGCGGTGCAAGTTTCCGACGACGAAGGCCGCACCTGGAAATGGAAGCGCCACCTCGAATACGACCCACCCGGTCCTGAGGCCGGTTCCTACCATTACCCGTCGATCATCCAGGCGCGCGACGGCACATTGCACGCCAGCTACAGTTTTCATCTCAGCCGGCGCAATCTCCCGCGCGACCAGGACGGCGATCCGGCCGCCAAGTCGATCAAACACGCCCATTTCAACGAAGCCTGGGTGATGGCGGGAGACCCCTGACGGCGCGATCAAGCGAGTGGACCTGGACGTGTCCCGCGGCTACATCTCACCGCGTCGCGGTCCATTCGTTCAGCGCCTTCTCGTCGCTGCGCGGTGTCGCGGTCAGGTGCAGTCGTTCCATCGCCTCACCGATGAGGTAAAGCGAGCCGGCAATCACTACGAACGGATCCGCGGCGGTCAATTCGAGGGCTTGCGCCAGCGAAGCACACGTCCGGACCTCGGCTTCGGGATTGGTGCGCAGGCAAGCGTCGTGGAGTTTCTGCGGGTCGGCGCTGCGCTCGCTGCTCACGGGCACACACAGGATGCGCGACCCCAGCGGGGCCAGAATTTCACACATCAAGTCCCAGTCCTTATCTTGCATGATCCCGAGGATGACGGTCGGACGCACCTGCGGAAAATATTCTTCGAAGGCGGCGCGCAGCACGGTGGCGCCGCCCGAGTTGTGCGCGCCGTCGAGCAGGACTTTCTGCCCGGACGGCAGCACGACTAGTTGGAGGCGCCCGGGCCATTGGACGGTTTCCAGGCCGAGGCGGAGCGCGGCGTCGTTGACCGGCAATTGAGACTGGAGGAGGTGTACGGTGGCCAGGGCGACGGCGGCGTTCATGCGTTGATGCCAGCCCAGCAATGGAAGTCGGAGGGTGTTCAGCGGCGGATGCTGGGTGTGAGCGGGCGTCACCAGGGTCAGCGGACTACGCTGATGCAACGCCGTTTCCTGAATGACGGCCAAAGCTTCCGGTTCGTCTGTCGCGGTCACGGCCGGCACGCCGGGCTTGAGAATCCCGGCCTTCTCGGAAGCGATCTGCGCCAGCGTCTGGCCCAGCCAACGCTGGTGGTCGAACTGGATGTTGGTGATGACGCTGGCCAGTGGCGTGACGATGTTGGTGGCGTCCAACCGACCGCCGAGGCCGGTCTCCCAAATCACCAGATCGCATCGCTGCTTGGCGAAGTAACGCAGGGCCATGACCGTCACCGCCTCGAAAAAGGTCGGGTGATGCTCGGCGGGGAATAGTTTCAACAGGGGCTGCAGTTCTTCGACCAGGCGCGCAATCTCGGCTTCGGGGATGGGCTGGCGGTTGACCTGGATGCGTTCGCCGAAGGCGACGAGGTGGGGCGAGGTGTAGAGGCCGACGCGCCGGCCGGCGGCGCGGTAAATGCTTTCGAGCAGGGCGCAGGTCGAGCCCTTGCCGTTGGTGCCGGCGACGTGGATGAACCGCAGTTTCTGGTGCGGGTTGCCGGCCAGGGCGGCGAGTTGGACGGCGTTCTCGAGCCCGAGCTTGGCGCCGAACCAGCGCAGTCGATAAAGGAATTGAATGGATTCGGAGTAGGTCATTGATGGTGCTAACGGTATTGCCGGGCCGCGGGACTGCCGTCGGCTCGTGGAGAGGTTAAACCGGTGCCCCGTTGAACCGTCAATCGAGAACCGCTTGGGGGTTTGGCCGCGAAGAATTCCGGAGAGCATGCTCTCGGCCTCGCAGCCTGAGACCGCGTTTGAAAAATGCGGAGCGCGGCTGGGTCGTCCCCGACCAGCCGCAGCACGCCCGGCGTTTCCAACCCCTTCCTCCCGGCCGAAGCGCTGCGGCTGGTCTTCGACACAGCCGCGCTCCATTTTCAAAACACGCTCTGAGGTGTGCTGGCGCCCCCGGACCACAATGAGACCAGTGACGCCGAAAGCCCCTCCCTCTCCCATCCGGTGGACTGGACCTGCGCTGAGCTCCGGTGGCCCACTCGTTGGAAGTGGCTCACAGCACAAACTCCGCGGCGACCTTTTCGCGTGCCCGTCGCTCCTGCTCTCCGGGCCGCGTGCTGCGCCAAGGCATCGTCTGCGCGATCCGCTCCAACATCACCTGGGGACCAAGGCGCGGAGTCTTGGAGATGAAGTCCGACACCACCGGGAACTCCAGGTTCGGCTCCAAGGCCGCTTCGTTGAGCTCATACTTCCCTGGTGGCGCAGGCGTGGGATGCTTTTTCATACAATTCTGCGGTGCCGTACTTGAGGAACAACCGTCGAACGACCTCTGAACGCAGGTCAATTCTGTTCACCCGCACGAGATTCTCAACGTCCAGAAAATCCTTCATGAATCGGCCGATGTTGGCGTGTTTCAAGACGTGCAACTTGAGCGTGAGCAAGTGCTCCAGGTCGGGGATAATCATCCGCGTGCCGTAGATCTCCACGGCCCGCCCCTGGTTGAGCATGGGCCGGAACGTCGGTTCGCCAACCATCATCAAATCCACCGGCCATTCCCCTTGTCGAGGAGGTGAGAGTTGGATGAACGCACCCTTGTCGATGTAGACCGTGTAGCCCAAACCAGAGAAGAGGGTCAACCATCCCTTCCGCTTCGCTGACGAGATGAGGAGGTCCAGGTCTGCTGTGTCACGGGAATATCCATGGAAGTTCACGGCCAAGCCACCGATGACCAAAAACTGCAGGTGCCGACTCCGTGCCTGAAGCTCGATGGTTTAAAAAAGGCCCATGTGGAGTGGTTCACATCGGTTTCCGGTGCAGGTGCTGGTGGACGGCGGCGATGAAGCCCTTGAACAACGGGTGCGGCTGGTGCGGCTTGCTCTGGAACTCGGGATGGAACTGCGAGGCGATGAAAAACGGGTGCTCCGGCAGTTCGATCACCTCGACCAGCTTGCCGTCCGGCGAAGTGCCGCTGAACACGAACCCGGCCTGCTCGAACCGCTGCCGGTAGGCGTTGTTGAATTCGTACCGGTGCCGGTGCCGCTCGTTCACCACGAACGCCCCGTAAAGCTGCGCCGCGCGCGACCCGACCGTCAACTGGCACGGCTGCGCCCCCAGCCGCATCGTGCCGCCTTTCTTGGTCACCTTGCGCTGCTCATCGAGCAGGCAGATCACCGGGTGCGGCGTCGTGGTGTCGAACTCGGTCGAGTGGGCCTTCTCGAGCTTGAGGACGTGCCGGGCGAACTCGATCGTCGCCACCTGCATTCCCAGGCACAAGCCCAGGTAGGGAAGTTGCTTCTCGCGGGCATACTGCGCCGCCAGGATTTTTCCCCCGATCCCGCGTTCGCCGAAACCGCCCGGCACCAGGACGCCGTTCACACCCTTGAGCACCTTTTCGGCGCCGAACTTCTCGATTTCCTCGGCGTCCAGCTTTTCGATCTGCACGCCGCAGTCATTGGCGATGCCACCATGGCTGATGGCTTCATAGACCGACTTGTAAGCGTCCTGTAATTCGATGTATTTGCCGACGACGCCGATCCGGACGCGGTGTTGCGGGGCGATGAGTTTGCGGATGATTTCCTGCCAATGGCTCATGTTGGCGGCCGGCGTGTCGAGCCGCAGCAGCCGGCAGACCAGGTCGTCCATGCGCTCGCGCTGCAGCATGAGCGGCACTTCGTAGATCGTGTGGTCCACGTCCTTTTCCTCGACCACGCCTTCGAACGGGACGTTGCAGAACAGCGAAATCTTCTGCCGCAGTTCCTTGGTGAGCGGCTGTTCACAGCGGCAGACCAGGATTTGGGGCGTGATCCCGATTTCCCGTAGTTTGGCGACCGATTGCTGGGTCGGCTTGGTCTTCAATTCGCCGGCCGCCTTGATGAACGGCACGAAGGTGACATGGATGAAGATCGCGTTGCTGAAGCCGACTTCGAGGGCAAATTCGCGGATCGCCTCCAGGAACGGCAACCCTTCGATGTCCCCGGTGGTGCCGCCGATCTCGGTAATCACCACCTCGGCCTTGGATTGCTCGGCGATCTGGTGGATGCGCGTCTGGATTTCGTCGGTGACGTGGGGGATGACCTGGACGGTCTTGCCGAGGTATTTGCCCTCGCGCTCGTTGTTGAGCACGGTCTGATAGACCTGCCCGCTGGTGAGGTTGTTGAACCGGGTCAGCTTGGTGTGGGTGAACCGTTCGTAATGCCCCAGGTCCAGGTCCGTCTCGGCACCGTCATCGAGCACATAGACCTCGCCGTGCTGGAATGGGCTCATCGTGCCGGGATCGACGTTGAGGTAGGGATCGAATTTCTGGAGCGTGACCTTCAGGCCGCGGTTCTCGAGCAGCGTGCCGAGCGCCGCCGCCGTCAGGCCTTTGCCCAACGAACTCACCACGCCGCCGGTGACAAAGATGTATTTCATTCGCAATGCCTTTCAGCGCCAGTTCAGAAAGTCTTCAGCCGTCAGTCCGACCTCGCGTAGAATCCGCAACGCCAAACCGCGACCCAAATCCCGCCCGGTGTGAATCGGGACCGAAACCGCTTTCCGGGCCGTCGGGTGCCATAGAATCAAGTGACTACCACGTTGCCGATCCTCGACAAAGCCACGCGCCTTCAAAAACTTGACCAACTCCGCCGCACGGATGCTTGGGAACCGGCTCATGCCGGAACCGCGAGTTTAAGTTGATCGATCCGAACCGTCTTTCGCGGCCGTGGTATTGGCACGTCATGGGACCTCAACGTTTGGACAAAAAGCTCCATGGCCTCGCGCATGTTCCGTCTGGCTTCCGCAGGCGTGCGGCCGTTGGAAAAACAGCCGGGCAAGGCCGGGCAATAAACGGAGTAACCGGCTTTGGGGTCCTCTTCTTTTTCAATCACAATCTCGTATTCCAGCTCGCGTGTTTTCATTCGCCA
>JAGWYX010000094.1 GCA_018969165.1 Verrucomicrobiota bacterium | reverse complement strand
GTAATCGTTCAGCACGACCAGGCCGCCGGGGGCCATCCGCGGATATAAGACTTCCAGGCTGGCCAGTACCGGCCGGAACAGGTTGCAATCCACATGCAGCAGCGCCACCCGCGCCGGCGCCGCCTCGCCCAGGGTTTCCTCGATCAGCCCGCGCACGATCCGCACCCGCCCTTCGACGACGCCCAGCCGCTCCAGAATCCGCCGCGTCTGCGCCTCGCTGCCCACCATCCTCCCCGCCATCGCATGAAGGAATTCATCGTCGTGCGCCGACGCGGCCGGCGTGCCGGTGAAGGTGTCATACAGCCACAGCGACCGTGGGAGCGGCGATCGCCTCAGTTGGTAGCCGAGCACCCCGGCGCTGCCGCCCCGATAAACCCCGCACTCGACATAATCCCCCTCGACTCGCCACCGATCCAGGCGCTCCGCCAATTCCAGGAGGAAAAACAGGTTCAGATTCGAAAGCATGGTGTGCGGTCGCACGACTCGAAACGGCACGGGCAATCCTGCCCAGCGCAAGTCCTGGAGCCGCTCCACCCATCCCCGCGGCAATGCCTGCTTTAACCACCGTTGGAGAACGCGCCTCACCGGCTGCTCCTCCCGGCCCCCGGCGGCGGCGCCTTGCCACCGGCGGCAACCCGTTGAAATATCTCGTGCAACCGGCGCATTTGCCGCTCTGGATCGCACAGCGTCCGCACGCGCCGCTCCCCACCCGCCCCCAAACGGTGCCGCGTCGCGGGCTCCAGAATCAACCGGCGCAGGGCCGCGGTCAATGCCTCCACGTCGTTCACCGGCAGCAGCAATCCACACGTCTCGTCCACGATCTCCAATGCCCCCCCAATCGCGGTGGTGATGATCGGCAGCCTCGCCGCCAATGCCTCCATGAACGCAATGCTGAAGCCTTCCGTGTCCAGGTTCGGTTGGCAGAATACATCCGCCCCCGACAGCAGCCGCGGCACGTCGGACCGCCGACCCAAAAATCGAACCCGTTCCGCCACCTCGAGCTGCGTCGCGCGCTCCTTCAGACCCGCGAAATAGTCCAGCTCCGCCGGGCGCTCGGCCCCGCCCACTTGCCAGCAAGTCCAGCCAGGCATGTCGCGGAGTCGGCCCAGTGCCTCCAGATGCAACCGGTGTCCCTTCCAGGACTCCATCCGGCTCACCTGGATAATCACCGTCGCGTCCGTCGCCGTCCCCAGTTCCGCGCGGACCGCGGCACGGTCAGCCGGGCTGTTCCCCGCGGCCGGCCAGGCCAGCGGGCTATAGCAAACCTCGCTCGGCGCCCGGGCATAGAGATTGCCCACGCTGGCTGCCGTTGACTGGCTCACGCAAAGGACCAGGTCCGGCACCGTCCGCCGTGCCCAACGCTCCGTCCAGTGGTCGCCGGCGGCCCGGTTATGCAACCAGAACACCTGGGGAATACCCAAGGCCTTGGCCACGGGCGCGAACAGCGCTTGCGACCACGCGGAGTGGCAGACGACCAGCTCGAACGGCCTTCCCACCAGCAATCGGCGGAGGTTGGCCCGGGCTTTGAATATCGACCACGGCCGGCGCACGCGCGCTTCGCCCAGCGGGTGCACCGGCGCTTGGCTCGACGCCAATTCCTGGCGCAGGCGGCCGTCGAAACACAAGGCAAAGTGCAGCTCCAACCCAGGGCAAAACTCGCGATGCTGCACCAGCGTCGTGAGGATCGTCTCCACGCCGCCGTACAGGTTGCCGCTGTGAACATTCAGCACACGCATAGGCCGGGTCAGGTCGCTCGCGCCCTTTCTGTGTTCGTCACCTTCCCGTCGCTTCCCACGGTGGACATTGAATAATTCCCAGGCCGTGCGAGTAAGGGATCAGTGCGGCGGGATAGCGGCGTGAAATCAGCCACCAGAACACTCGCATCCCGGTAAAATGGGCGTTGACATCGTGGAACATCACCAATGCCCCTGGCGCCAGCAATCGCCTGAACCGTAGAAAGTCCGCGCCCACGTGGGTGAACTGATGCAGGCCGTCGATGTGCAACAGGTCCACGCCGGGCCGGATTTCCCGGCTGGCCGCGGCGAAACTATTCCGCAACGGCCGAATGATTTCCTCCAAACCGAGCTCCTGGCGAAACTCCAGGAACTGCCGGTACACCCGCTCGTCGTATCGGCCGGTTTGTCGATCGCCTTCCCAAAGGTCCACCGCCACTAATTGGCCGCCCGGGACGTGATCACGGATTGCCAGTCCCAGACAGCACGTCGAGTATCCGCCAAAGCTGCCCAGCTCCACCACCTGGTGAGGCCGGCGCCGGCGCACCAACTCGTAGGTGACCGGACCCAGCGGCGCCCAGGCCGTCGCCAGCCGGCCCGGTTGACTTTGGAGCAGGGTCAAATCCCGCAGACCCTCGCCGGTCTTGGCCGCTTCACAAGCCGCAATCTCCTGACTCAGTAGTTGATCCATGTGCCGGGTGGTCAACTGGCCCAGCCAGTCATGCACGCGGTCGCGCCCGCGGCGCAACGCCCGGCGCCACCCCTCCGGTAAATTCAGAGTCGCTTTGGGATTCGGATGGCTGCGGCTCAACATTGGTATGTTGGCTTGGGGGGATTTGGTTTACCTGGTGAGGCGCGCCTCAGGCCCATGTCGGCTTGTTCGTTCAGGCTCGTTTGGGCTTCTCCCGGCGCGCGCCTCGCGGATCGAGTCCTTGAGGAGGAGAACGCAGCCAGCGTCAGCGGCGCCAAAGCTCGACTTGGTGGCAGCGAATTTCACAATTCATGGGCGCTTGCGTCGCCACCCTTCCGCGCCGCCAGCCAGACCTGGCTCGCCATCCCTGGCGTCAGCCACTTCACCGGCGACGCCTGCGTCGCCACCAACTCGAACCGCTCGGCGACCTGTCTCCGCAGCCGCCGCCAATTGAATCCTTTATGGTCGTAGAATGCCGACCCGTCCGCATGCCGGTGCACGGGGCGTTCGATGTGCTGGCCGCTGCCCGGCCACAGGCTGCGCCACATCTCGCCGGCTGAATACGGACTGGTCCCGGGGTAATCACCCAGTCCACGCCAGCCGGCGACGCGCCGGGCCGCCTGCTTGACAATCAACGGCAGTCCCGTTTCCACCGGCACACTGATATGCAGCCGGCCGCCCGGAGCCAGTAATCGATGAAAGAGTTCCAGCATTCGCTCCACCTCCACCACGTGCTCCAGGACCTCCATGCAAAACACCGCGTCGTATCGTCCGCCGTGGCTCGCCGCGGTCAGTTCGCGGACGTGGATGAACTCGAGCCCCGCTTGCGAGCCCAAGCGCTGCCGGCAATCCGCCACCAGCCGGTCGTCGATCTCGACCCCCACCGCGACTGCCGGCCGGTGCGATGTCGCCATCAGCATCGCCAGAAACGTGCCGTCGCCGCAGCCGTAATCCAGCAGCCTCCCCCCGGCCGCCCCGCGCGCCAGCTCCAGCCCCGCCTGGAACCGCCGCCGGTGACTCCAGGCGATCAGTCCCGCCCGGCAGAAAATCTGTTTCCGGGCAAAGACGCCCTCACGCAACGAATCTTCCATAATCGCGACGCGCGCTGATTGCGTTGACTGCGATAGGCTGCCACGTCGGCCGATCCCTGGCCAGAATTAATCCGGGGCGGCGGCCGTTCCGGCAGGGGGGCGGTTTCCGGCGGCGCCGGCGCAAGGCCCAAAGGCAGCTTTCCTTAGCCGCCGCCGACCGCTATCCTTTCGTGCCATGCGGCTGGTCGTCTTCGCCAACGGAACCCACGGCGACGTTGAACCTCACGTGGCCTTGGCGGCCGGCCTCCGCGCGGCCGGCCACCAGGTCCGCTTCTGCACGCATTCCCACTTCCAGCGACTGGTCCAGGACCACGACCTCGAATTCTTTAGCCTGGGCGGCGCCGATCCCCGCACCGTCATGCAGCAGGTCCAGGCGGCGACGGTCAAAACCCATCGGTTGAGCCGCCTGCGCGCCCATCTCTTCCAGCGACGCCCGCCGGACCCGGAACGGCTCGACGAATTGCGGACCGCCTGCCTGGACGCCGATGCGATCCTCTCCTCGGTGGGCACGGTTTTTCACATCGCCGAACGGCTCGCCCGGCCGCTGATTCAGACTGCCCTTTACCCGGTCCACCCCACGCGCGCCTTCCCGCACTACCTGGCGCCGCTGCCCGGGACGCTCGAGCCCTGGGCCAACCGCTTCTCGCATCATCTGGTCCGCCAGTTGTTTTGGCAGGTGGACCGCCGTTGGGTCAATCGCTGGCGCCAGCAGACCTTGCATCTGCCGCCAATCTCCCTCTGGGGCCCCTTCCGCAACCTCGATCAACGTCGCGTCCCCTGTTGGTACGGGTTCAGCCAACATGTCATCCCACGTCCCGGCGACTGGCCTGACTGGCTCCAGATCACCGGCTATTGGCTCCTTGAAGACGAGGTCCCCTCCTGGGAACCGACCCCGGATTTGCTCCGCTTCTTCGACACCGGCCCGCCGCCGGTTGCTATCGGCTTCGGGAGTCTTGTCGATCCCGATCCGGACGAGCTCCACCGCGTCATTCTCGATGCCCTGGCCCAAACCGACCAGCGCGCGATCTTGCTAAGCGGCTGGAAATCCTCGCATCCCGCGGCGGCCGGATCCCCGAGGATCGATCAAGCCGACCTCACTCCCGCCAATCAAAAGGGGGAGGATCGATTGCCCGACAACGTGCGAGTGACCGATTGGGTGCCGTTTGGTTGGCTGTTGCCTCGGGTCCGCGCCCTGGTGCATCACGGTGGCGCCGGCACGATCGCCAAGGTCTTGCGCGCCGGCTTGCCGTCGGTGGCCATCCCCTATTCGGGCGAACAACGCTTTTGGTCGGCGCGACTGGCCGCGATTGGCGCTTGTCCTCCACCCCTCCCGCGACGGCAACTCACCACTGCCAAATTGGCCCAAGCCCTCCGGCTGGCGTGTGGCGACGAAACCCTGCGCCACCACGCGCAGCAACTTGCCCGTTGCCTCCACGCCGAGAATGGCGTCGCCCGCGCCGTCGAATGCTTCGAACGGTGGCGTCGTGCCTGGGTCGTTCCTTGATCCCCGGCTGTTCGCCGCCGTCCGCCCCTTGGGACCAAGAGCGGGTAGGGCGGCGGCCTCCGGCCGCGCCGGGTGACGCGTGAGCATGGGTCCAGTAAACGGCGCGTCGCAACAACGCCGCCCTGCCGAAGGCCGGTTCGTTGAGTGAAGCCCCAGGAGCGTCAATGTCGCGTGCCGGCGCCCGACTTCGATTTGTGGCCGTCAGCGGTGGTCCAACAATCGGCCTGCCCAGCCTTGAGGGGCAGCGTATCGGTACGACCATGAACCTCGGGACGGCGAGGTGATTACTTGAAGTGGTTTTTGAGCCAGGCGAGTGCGTCGGGGATATAGACCTTGCCCAGCCGATGCCCCCGATCGTACCAGATGAGTTGCGTGTCCGGCCCCAGGATGTATTGGCGGTAGGCGGCGGCGACCTTGGCGGCGACGCCCAGTCCATCCTGGCGGCCCATCAGCATGAGCAATGGCGTCTTGCCGACGCCCCAGGTATAATCCACGGGCGAGGTCGGTCCATAGCCCAGGCTGAGCAGCGGCGGGACGCAGGCGACGGCCACCTTGATGCGCGGCTCGACGGCGAGCAGGTAAAATGCGTCCATACCGCCCATGCTGTAGCCCAGCAACCCGACGCCGTTCGTGTCCACGAGACCCCGGTCGTAAACGAAATCGAGTGCGCGCCGGTAATCCTTGACCGTCTGGATGGAAATTTCGGCGAAGGTGAAGTAATCACGCCGCGGCGGCGCCTTGGGGTCGTTGAAGGGGTTGACTGCTTGATAATCGATCTCATGGCTGCGCTCGCCGTGGGTCGCGGCGTCCAGGGCGAGGGTGGCGTAACCGGCATCGAGGAGGGCCTTGCGCATCAAGCCGCCATTGATGTAGTTGTCGTCCTGATACCAATCCTCTTTGCTGCCGGACCAGCCGTGCAGCAACAGGACGAGCTTGCAGGGCGGCGGGTTGGTCCTGGGAAACTCGATGTAACCGGGCACGAGGAATCCCTGGGCGCTACGGAAGACGAATTTCTGGCGCCAGCGGCCGGCCGATTTCCACTCCTGAACGATGCGCCCCTCGAGGGGCAGGGTGCGGTCGTAGTCGAAAAACGGCAGGCGGGCCTGGAAGGCTTCGCGGCTAATGCGGGGGTAGGGGGTCGCTTCCTGGGAGCGCGCGGTGGTCAGGGTTGCGGCGGCGAGCCAACCGACCGTCAGGCAAAGCAATCGCCGGTGGTTCACGGGGGTTAACCTAACGAGGTGCGCCTCAGACCGTCAGGGTCTTGAGGTAAGCGACGCTCTGCCGGGTCAGTTCCCAGGTTTGCTCGACGAAGTAATTTCTGACGCCGCCGACCTTGGCGGCGGTGAAGGTCTTTACCCAATCGATGCTGCCCTGGCCCAGGGGGACCTGGGGGTGTGTCTCCCCGCCCGCGCCGGCCGGGTGCGCGTTCATGTCCACGTCCTGCAAGTGCATGGAGAAGAACCGGCCGGGGTATTTGCGGAAGTAATCGGCGGCGACCAAGCCGGCGGTGAGGGTGGACATTTGGAACTGGAACTTGACCAGCGTGGGATCGAGCAGGTCGAACAGGCGGTCGTAGGTGCGCCGGCCCTCGACGATGGACAGCTCGAAGCCTTCGTTGTGGAGGCCTTGCTGGAGGCCGGCCTGGGCGGCTACGGCGGCGATCCGGTTGTATTCCTCGGCCGCGCGCTTGACCTGGTCGAGGGTCGGGTGACTGCCCCCGTTGCCGTCGCCCAGGCTGGCGGTGATCATCTGCGTGATGCCGATGTCCTTGGCCCAAGCGATGCTTTCTTCCTGGTGCTCGCGCAGCTCGCCCATGCTGAAGTGCGAGCTTTCGGCCTTCAAGCCGTGATCGGCCAGAATCCGTTTGACCGCTTTCGGGTCCTTGAGCGACGTGAACTCGGCGCCGTAACCAAGGGGCGAGCACAACTCGAGGCGAGTCACCCCGAGCGCGGCGATTTTGCCGGCGAAGGCGGGGAAGTCCTGGAGCATCGACCGGAGCGGCCAGACCTGGCTGCCGATGGGCAGGTCCAGCGGATTGGCCATTGCATTGCCGGCGGTGGCGGCCAGGATGCCGGCGACGCCGGAACCGACCGCGGTTTTCTGGATGAATTCTCGTCTGGACATGGTGGTCATAGGTCATTCTCCCGCCGGCGCGTCAGGGGCCGCAGCGCGAGGGAAGCACCGGCCGGCGATGGTTACGGGATGCCGCAGCATGGGTTGAGTATGGCGGATTGGGCGGATCAACGTCAAGCGGCGGGGCGTCGCGGCAGGGTCCTAATTTCGGAGCGCGGCTCTCTGAGCCGCAGCCCAGCAGCTTCAAAATCAAGCTGCTGCGAGTCACAGACTCGCGCTCCAACCGCAAATTCGGACACTGCCGGCGGTTCGAGGACAACGAGTCCGGCACTTGGCGCGAGCTGGGGGCTTCCGTGGACCGCGTGGCGGCGGACGTCCGTCCACTCCAACCGATCAGATTGAACCCGCTGACGGCAAAAGATTCTCCCTGTTCCATGCGATGGGAGAAGGCCGGGGTGAGGGTTCTTCGGATCTGAGATCCTTACCCTAGCGCCGCCAGTTGGCGTTGGCCGACGGTCAGGTAATCCAAAAAACGGCACAGCCGCTCCTTCATCTCCTTGCGGGGCACGATGGCGTCGATCAGCCCGTGTTCGAGCAGGAACTCGGCGGTCTGGAACCCGGGCGGCAATTCGGTCTGAGTCGTGTCCTTGATGACGCGCGGTCCGGCAAACCCGATCATTGCGCCCGGCTCGGCCAGGATCAGGTCGCCCAGGCTGGCGTAACTGGCCATCACGCCGGCGGTGGTCGGGTGGGTCAACACGCTGATGTAAGGCAATTTGTTCCGGGCGTGGTAGGCCAAGGCGCCGCTGGTCTTGGCCATTTGCATCAGGCTGAACATCCCCTCGTACATGCGCGCGCCGCCGCTGGTCGAGACCATCACCACCGGCAACCCCTTGTCGGTCGCCGCCTCGACCATCCGCGCCACCTTCTCTCCGACCACCGATCCCATCGAGCCGCCCAGGAACGTAAAGTCCATCACCCCCAGCCCGACCCGGTGCGGACCAACCCGGCCAATGCCGGTGATGACCGCGTCCTTGGCGCCGGTGGATTTGCGGTAGGCCTCGAGCTTGGCGATGTAGGAAGTGACCGCATTAAACTCGAGGACATCGACGCTGAGCATGTCCGCGTCCATCTCCTCGAAGGAGCACGTCTCGACCAGGGAATGAATTCGTTCCCGGGCGCCGATCGGGAAATGATGGCCGCAGTGCTGGCAAACCTTGAGATTCTCGTCCAGCTCCTTGTCGTAAATCATCGTCGCGCACTTCGGGCATTTGGTCCAAAGGCCTTCCGGGATTTCGCGCTTCTTGGACTTGGCCGAGGTCAGACGCGGTTTCTTCAGGAACGTGGATTCGCCGGTCAGCGGCGTCGGTTTCACGCCCGGGTCGATCGTCTCCAGGCCGAGGTTCTTTTTCGAGAAGGAAGTGGTGGCCATAATCCGGGAAAAAGTCAGCCCTCACAGCCCGCGGGCGACGGTCCAAACGCCGATGTCCTCCGCCCCGCGCCGCCGTAGCGCCAGCGCGCAAGCGCTGGTGGTGGCGCCGGTCGTCAGCACGTCATCCACCAGCACGATCCGGGCACCGTCAAAACGTTGACGTCGCGGCACCGCAAAGGCGGTCCGCACATTGGCGGTTCGTTCGGATCGGCTTAGCATCGTTTGGGTTTTAGTAAATTGGACACGTTCCAGCGCCCGGGCGTTCATCGGAATCTTCGTGGCGGCGCTCAGCCGGGCCGCCAACCGTTCGGCCTGGTTGAACTCGCGTTCGCGCTGCTTGGCCGGATGCAGCGGAACCGGCACGATCAGGTCCCACCGCTCGACCGCCAGGGCGGGCGCCGCCTGGCGCACCAGCAGATCGCCCAGAAACGGCTCAAACCAGAGCGCCCGCTGGTATTTATAGCGATGTATGACATCCAGCACCAGGCCCCGGGCGCTGACGGCCGAACGAGCCCAGCGGAAATGCAACTTCAGTTCGCGGCAGTTGCTGCACGCGAACGGCTGCGTGATCTCGCCGGCGAACGGCAAGCCGCAACGCCCGCAAAATGGCGGGGTGATGAACCGGACCGTTTGCCGGCACCGGCTGCAAACGTAACCTTCGCCCGCGCCAGCCCGC
>JAGWYX010000093.1 GCA_018969165.1 Verrucomicrobiota bacterium | reverse complement strand
TGAGGATGGCGGCTTCCTTCTGCACCGTCCGGGGCTTCTTCGTCCCCTGCCCGCTTCCAATGAAGTCCAGATATCGGCTCACGTAGTCCGCGAACTTCGGCGTTCGACTCAGCACGGGCAGAGCATTGTCCGCCCGCTGCGTCTGCAGTCGCTTCAATTCCCCGACCGCTTGCGCCACCGTCTCTACGGGTCTGGCCTCCTTGCCCACGAGCGGGACGCGCCGGGTACGTTTGACCCCGGTGACCGGGTCCTCGATCTTCAGTTGCGCATAGAAGCGCCCGTTGCGGACCCAGAGCGCGCGAATCGGCTGCTTGCGCGCGTCCAGGACTTTTGCGAAGCTGGCGCCATGAGCTGGTCGTTTGATGTTGCTGGTTTTGCTCCCGGCGTCCCCGGTGCCCGTGCTGCTTATCCCTTCGATTCCTTTCATGGGGCTACAGTAGCACAAATAGTAGCACAGTCGTCAAGCTCTATCTTCAGTTCTGATGTAAGTAATTCTGGTTAGATTATTGCCGGTGTGGCGAAATGGCAGACGCACAGGACTTAAAATCCTGGGACCGTAAAAAGTCGTGTCGGTTCGAGTCCGACCACCGGCACCAACTGATCCTCCCGCAACTCCGCCTTGTCCGGCGGGAAGATGGGCACACCCTTGCCAAATGGCCTTGCGCCAGCAATCTCGCCTGGCCTGCAAAAGCGCAATCGGCTTCAGGCCCTTCCCGTGCCGGTTGACTGGGCAAATGCAAGCCGCGTTCATAGCACCGCTCAGTGGAGAACGTTCGGTTTTCTTAAAGCGTGTTTGGAAAATGCTGCTGCGATAGCTGAATGCGGCGAGACGCCACCAGAACCCGCAGGCCAGAGGCCTACGCCACGTAGCGCGGGCGTCCGCGCCGGCGGGTTCAAGCGGCGTCTCGCCGCAATGCGCATTTTCCAAACACGACCTCAAAGCCTCGCGCCCACGCAAAAGACCGTCACGCGGGCGCGCGGTGGCGGCGCGTTCGTCGCGGCGCAAGCAAATGCGCATCGATTGACCCCCGCATCGAGGTGCGGCCAGGCGCCGCGCGGAGTCACCTTTTTGATCGTCTCGCCTTTGGGCCCGTAGAGGGTGCAGTCGTCCGGGCCATTGCCTTCGATCCAACTGCCGGAGGTCAACTCGACGGGGAACACGACGGTCATCCCGTTAATCATGATCGCGGGATTTTTCAGCGTGCCGGGAAGCATCGGGAGGGCTTTGATGGGACCCAGGCGGCACCGGGTTACCTTACCCGGCGCCAGGTTCTGCAGCCACACGCTGGCGGACTGGACCACGTCGAAGTTGATGGTCTCGCGATACAGGTTGTAGAGGCTCTTGCCGTCGTTCCAGACGTAATCATTCCAGCGCGCCGATTCGGTCTCCACCAGGGTGACGATCCGGCGGCCGCGAAAATCCACCGGCACGTAGCGATCGGCCACCGCGCCGAACGCGAGGTGCGGCGGGCTCTCGAGCCGGATGGCAACCAATTCCCCGAGGCCGTCCCCCTCGAGGGCCACGCCCAGCGCCTGGTGCGCTTTGAGATTCAGCGGCGGCTCGAATCGCTGCTCCAGCCGCACCCAGGCGGCGTTGCGCGCGACCTGGCCGGCGTTGGTGGCCACGAGCAGCCCCGCCGTGTCCGTGGCGTCGGCGCGCTGGGCACCCAGCGAAAATCCTACGCCTTTCGCGGTGGTTTGTTTCCATGCCGTCGCCGACTCGGGGCGCGAAAAGTCCGCCAGCACGATCGCCTTCGGATCGTCGTAGGCCGCCGCCGACATAAGGGCTTCGAGGCGGAACTTGACCGGTTGCCGGACGAAAGGATTCTTCACGCGCCAGGCCAGCGTCCACGGTTCCGCGGAATTCGCGTCGTGCGGCTCGGAGTGGGAGCGTCGGAAACCGGTCTTGCCGGAAGCGTCGGTGACCAGGGCGAACTCGCTGCCCGGCCGGCGCAACTCGGCTTTGGTCTGCTCGTCGAACCTGCCCGCGTGACGCATGTCCTCACAGGCGCGCAGGATGTCCACGGCGCGGCGGAACAGCGGCGTGGAGCGCAGACGCTCGCGGTCAATCGCGCCGGTCAGCGAGATGCCGGCGTCCCAGCCGATGAGTTTGGCGCCGAGATACTCCATGACATCGGGGTAAGTCGGTTCGACCTGGGGCGGATCGAAGGCCTGGAAGTTCCACCAGCCCAGGTGCAGGGGTAGCAGCAGGCCGCCGTTGACGCTCTGGGTGTGGAGGTCGACGAACCGTTTCTGGCCGCGCTGCGGATAATCCCAGGCCTGCCAGCGGGTCCGGTACATCCAGCAGTGGTGCCACATCGCGCTCATTTCCATGCCGACCGGCTTCTTCAGGCGCTGCTGAATCTCGACCACGAATTTGTCCGCCCAATACCAGGACTCGTCGTCGCCGCGCAGAATCGAGCTGCCGTCGATCGCGTCCAGATAAATGCCGTCGAAACCGCACCGGTTGACGACGGCGGCGTGGGCGGCGGCGATTTCCTCGAAGAGCGAGGATTCCGGGTCGGGCACAAAGAGGCCGAAGCACTCTTTGAGTTGGCGGGCCCGGTCCCCTTTGTGATGCGGGGCGGCCTTCGTGCCGAAGGCGCCGCGCTTGACGCCGGTGAACCGCCACGGCGGCTCCTGGCTGAACCCGCCGAACGTGACCAGTTCGTCGCCGAGGTGCAGCACCAGGCTGTTATGCACGAAGAACCCGGTGACCGTGCTCATGCCGGCGGTGGACTCGTTGACGCGGATTTCATCGGCCGTCGCGGTGATCGGTTCGGCGAGGGTGAACGTGCGGAAGGCGTCGAGTCGCCGGTCCGGCACGGGCGTGACGTATTTCGAGCCCTTGTCGATGAAGAAGGCGTAGGTATGGAAAATCGAGCCAATGCCGGCCGCGTGGAGCCGGGCGACGATGCGGGAATAGGTGTCCCAGCCCTCGGGCCACTTGGCGCGGTTCAACTCGAAGTCGCCGAAGCGGAAGAAGGCGGCGCCGCCGCCGTGGTTGTCGATCTGCGTGACGCCCAGGCGGCGGGCCATCGCGATCCAGTCGTTCACGTTCGTCTCCACCAGCGAGCCAAAATTGAACAGGTAGGAGCCGTGGTTGAACGGCACCTCGCGCGCCCACGGCCCGGCGACTTTGCAGAGCGGCAATTCGTCGCCGTCGGTCAGCACTTGCTTGAGCGAGTCGAGCATCCGGGCGGTGGGGACGGCGACCACCGCCACGCTGGCGCCGATCAGGCCGAACTTCCGATAGCACGCGGCCCGCAACTCGCTTTGCAAGGCCGGCAGTTGATCGACCCGCGTTTTGAGGTTGAGTGAAAAGGCACAGGCACCGAAGGGCTCGGTGGGCACGCCATTGAGGGCCAGCGGCACATTCAGGAAAACGAGCGACTCGATGTCTCCACCGGTCAGCGAGTCCACCGTCAGCCGCACATAATCCGGGCGCGGCTCGACTCTCAGTGTCGCCTGGACCCCGCACCCACCGAACCCGAGGACGAGCCGGCCGTTGGCGAGCGACGCCGAGGTTGCCGGAAACTCCTTTCCTTCCCGGCGAACCAGGGCGCAGGGCGAGGTCGCGCCGGGCCGCAAATGATCTTTCGCCGTGGCCCGATCAACGAACCGCAGGTCTTTGCCGTCGGGCGAAATGCCGAATTCGAAATGCGCGTTTCCGATGACCATCGGCGATTGGGCGAAGGCGATGCGAGCCGCGGCCAACAGCGCCAAGGTAGGGATCAATCGTGGAGTCATCATGGGCGTCGCTGCATGGCCATCAGGACCTCTGACTGAGGAGCGGCACCGGGCCAAGTTCAAAAGACCGTAGCCCGACGGGCGTTACCGCCGCCGCAGGGCCCGGACACTTTGGATAAGATAGTCGAGTGCTTCACGCGACTGGCGCGGATTGAGCGGCAGGGTGACGAGCCGCTCGGCGACGCTTTCCGCCACGGGAAACTGTCCGCGCTTGAACCCCCGGCGCTGAAAGGCCGTCGTGCAATGCAGCGGCGTGTAATGCGTGCCCACCTTGACACCGCGCTCGTGAAGCATGGCATGGACGAATTCGTCCCGCGTGAGACCGAACTCCGCCGAGTCGATCTGCACCGGGTACAGGTGGAAGACATGCGTGCGTTCAGGGGCGACGACCGGCAGGGTCAGGCCCGGCACGTCCCGCAGGCCGGCGCTCAGGTAAGCGGCATGGTCCCGGCGCCGCTGATTCAGCGCATCCAGCTTGCGCAACTGCACGACGCCCACCGCGCCTTGAACGTCGGTCATCCGAAAGTTGTACCCGCAGTCGTCGAAGTCCTGCCACCAGAAGCGGCGGCCCATCGGGAACTTCGCTTCGTCGAGCGCGCAGTATTTCGTGCTGCGGCCATAGACCCGGGTGCAGTGCGAGCGGTAAAGCGCAACGCGTTCGAACACCGCCGGGTCGTTCGTCACCACCATGCCGCCTTCGCCGAGCGTCGAAATGTTTTTCTGTTCGTGGAAGCTGAAGCAGCCGGTCACGCCGAAGCTACCGGCCTTGCGGCCCTGGTACTCCGCGCCAATCGCGTGACAGGCGTCCTCGATGACCGCCACGCCGTGGCGCCGCGCGACGGCCAGGAGGGGGTCCATGTCGCAGCATTGACCGTAGAGGTGGACCGGCAGAATCGCCTTGGTGTTCGGCGTGATCTTCTCCTCGAGCCGGTTCGGATCGAGGTTGTAGGTGACCGGATCGATATCGACGAAATCGACTTCGGCGCCGAGGGTCACCCCGGCCGCGGCGGTGGCGATCCAGGTGATCGGCGAAGTCAGAATGCGGTCGCCGCGTTTGAGGCCGACGGCGACCAGGGAGAGGAACAGGGCCGCCGTGCCGTTGCTGACCGCGCGGGCGTGCGCCACGCCGCAGTAAGCCGCCAGATCGCGCTCGAATTGGAGGCACGCCTCGCCACTGGTCGGCGCGCCCTGGCGAAGGACTTCCAGCACGGCGCGTTCCTCCTCCGGGCCGTATTCGGTGCCGTATTTGATCTGGAGATCAAATTTGATCTTAGGCGCGCTCATGATCGGGCGTCCCCCGCGCATTTGAGAACCAAGTCCAGGGCAGGATCGAGATTGAGCATCGGGGTGGAAAGTTGGACGCGTGCTTTGGCGTTGTCGAGCGAAACGTCACGGGCACGCCGGGCGCGACCGGGCATCCGCGCGGGATCGGTGGCCACGACGAGCTGGGTGGGCAGGTCGAACCGTGTGGCGATACGCCGGCCCATCTCAAAGCGGCTCAGGGACTCGTTGCCGGCGAGATGAAAGGTGCCCGTGTGCGGGCCGTCCGCCAACTCCAGGAGCGCGCGCCCCAGCGTGAGCACGTCAATCGGGGTGCGGATTTCATTGGTGGGCATCGGCACCGCGCGGCCCGCGCGCAAGGCGGCGACCATTTTCGCGAGAAAGGAATTGCCGGCGCCGAACACCGGGAGGCCGACCACCAGCGCCAGGCGCGCGATCACGGCCGGTGCGCCCGACTGGGCCACGATTTGCTCGGCCTCAACCTTGGTGCGGGCGTAGAAATTCACCGGGCCGGCGGTGTCCCCTTCGCGGTAAGGCGCGTGTTCACCGTCGAAGATCGTGTCGGTGGAACAGAAGACCAGCTTGGCGCCGTGAACGGCGCACAGTTCGGCGAGCGCGCGGGTGAGTTCGACGTTGACCTGGCGCGCCTCTTCGCGGTGAGTCTCACAATAGTCGATGTCGGCGACCGCAACGGTGTGAACAACGACCTCCGGGCGCACGGTTCGGAAAAGGTCGGACAACTCCCGGGCGCCCCGCGGGTCGAAGTGATGCCAGTGCACGCGGGAGGTGACAAAGCCGTCGCCTCGCGACAGGGCGTGCACGGTCCACTGGGCATCCGCTTGGCGAAGAACGCTGCCCGCCACGAAGCCGCGCGCACCGGTGAGGAGGAGCCGCTTCATGCGAGCCTGGACCCTTCGTCCTCCTCCGTGGACCTCGCCCCCATCACCGAGGGAGGCCGCCGGCAGACCCAGGACGCGGGACGCAAGCGACGCTTTTGGTCGCGGCCCGGCTTCGCTGCGTTCTCGGGCTTCGGATTCATGGGCAGTGTTCGGTTGCAAGCGTATTCCGGGTTCACGTCGCCGAGTTGTCGAACTTCATGATGGCCACCGTTGCGACAAGCGTGATGGCGGACCCGCAGAGCGCCGTGCGGCTCAGGCGCTCGCCGAGGAAACCGCCGGCCAGCAGCACGCCGAACAGCGGCACCAGATAAAGCGAAGTCGAGGCGACGGTCACGTCCAGGTGTTGCAGCACGTAGAAGAAGAGCAGCATGGACACGCCGTACATGAAAATCGCCAGAAACGCGAAGGCGGTCCACGATTTCCAGTCCAGCCCGGCCAGTTGCGTGAGGCGGAACGGCTCGGCCCAGAGGAGGAGCGGCAGACTGGCCAGCGAGGCGGTCAGGTAGCTGAAGATGAGGATTTCAACTTCTTGAAATCGGCGCAGCAGCCCCTTGCAATAGACGTTGTAGAAGGCCGAACCGGCGCAGCCGCCCAAGATGAGCAAGTTGCCCATCAGGTAGCGGGAACGCAGAAACGAACTCTGGCGAAAATCCTAGACGGAGAGCAAGCCGACGCCGATCAGGCCCGCGACGAGGCATCCGCCCCGCAGCATGGTGAACCGCTCGCGCAGCAGCGCCGAGGCCAGCACGGCGGTGATCACGGGGATGAGGAGGTTCAAGATGGCACCGTTCGAGGCGAGCGACCGGCTGATGCCCCAAGTCATGCCCAGTTGCGCCAGGACTTGCCCGCCGACGCCGGCGATGGCGAACGCCCGCCAATCGCGCCAGGTTAGCGCCGCCGCCGGGTTGCGGCGTCGGGCGCGGACCAGCAACGGGATCAACAGGAGCGTGGTGACGTAGAACGGCAGGAAGGTAATGGCAATCGGTCCCAGTTGGCGGTCGAGGAACTTGACCGCCGTGCCTTGCGCGGCCCACATCAGATTCGTCAGCACCAGCAGGAAGAGCCACCACAACGCGCGCGTCCGGGGCGGCGCTGCCGTCCGGGCCGCCACTTCGAGTCGTTCTCCCGGGTTCGCCATGATGTCAGCTCCCGAGTATCCGCACGCCAAACTTGTCGGCGCCCGGCGAGCTGCCCGCGAAGACGCACGGCGCGCAGCCGCGCTCCTTGGCGTAGCGTTGCACCACGCGGTCAAACGCCGGCCGCGCGTCGCTGCGGCCGAGCACGGCGACAGTTCCGCCCGCGCCGCCACCGGTGACCTTCGCGCCAAAGAGGCCATGGGCGACTCCCTCCTGGCGCACCAACTCGACCAGCCGATCGGTCGCCGCCGTGCCCAAGCCGCATTCGGTATAAGCAAAATGCGATTGATACATCAGATCGCCCATTTGTTCGAACCCGGTGCCGCCCCGGGCCAGTTCCGCGAACAGATGCACGCGGAAATTCTCTTCCACCGCGTAGCGCGTGCAGGCCCGGACCCGATACGCGACTTCGGGACGCGCCATCGTGAAGGGGTCCACGTGAACCTGGCCGTCACGCAGGTATTCGGCGCCCGCGAGCGTCTCCGGCAGGCACGACTCGAACCGGGCGCGGAACAGCGATGGCGACACGTTGGCGAGGTAGCCGTTCCAGCGCGGGTCCGTCCAGCGCGCAATCTGGTTCGACTCGTCGCGCCGCACCGGCAAGCCTTCCCGATCGCAGAGGAGTTTGTAGCCCATGAACCCGGCGGCGCGCGCGGCCTCGTATTCCAGGCCCGAAACCGTGTGACTTACGCCGGAGTCAATCGCCCAGCAGGCCAGCCCTTCCGGCAGGCGCACCAGAGGGCGCGGCAGGCATGGCTGGCAGAGCAGCGGGAGGAAGCACCCTTCGTCGCCCAGCACGACGGTGATCTGATCCATGATGCCGCAAGCCGATTCGGCGATGACGTTCTCAACCCACTGGCACGCCTCGGCCAGAGCGACGCCGGCCAGGTCAATCCCGTAGGCGGCCGCGGCCGCTTTCATCACCGCGACCTCGAGGGAGGCCGACGAACTGACCCCTTTGTTCAGCGGCACGTCGGATTCGATGAAGACGTTCGCCCCCTGGGTGAGGCGTTCGGGAAGGCGAAGTCCCAGCCAGCGGAAATTGCCCAGGACATAGGCCGTCCAACGCGTCGCGGGGTCGCGGCCCACCAAGGCGCGGACCGCCGCGTCGCTCGTGAGATCGTCGAGCGAGAACTCGACTTGTTCCCGCCAACCGCGGGCGGCCATCTGTGGATTCCAGAAACGGAGACGACGGTCGGCCCGTCGTTGGACTGCAACCCAGGTGGCTTCGCGGATGGTGGCTTCGAAAACCAGGCCGCCGGTGTAGTCGTCGTTGCCTCCCATCAAGTCCAGCCGCCCCGGGGCGCGGGCGCAGAAGACCGGCGCCGCCGCGCTGAAGGAACGGCCGCCCTGACGGAGCGCGGCGATGGTGTCGAAGAAGGGTTTCATTTGTCGTCAGCCGCCGGTGTCGCTCTCATCGTCCGGCATCGGGTTCCGCGCGGTGGTTGCCAGGGGTCTGGCCGCAAGCCGGGGCGACCGCCAGCAGGATGAAGCAGGGGATCCGGCGCGGCATGCGAGAGTTAGTCGGCCACCAGCACCGGCACCCGTTTGCGCAACCGGGCCAAGTGCTCCGATTTGATGCCGTTGTCCGTGATGACCAGGTCACAGCTCTTGAGATCACAGAAGGCATAGAGCGCCTCGGAGCCGATCTTGCTGCTGTCGAGCACGAGGATTCGTTCGGCGCCCGACTGGATCAGCGCGCGCGGCTCTTCCGGGTCGTAAACCATGACTCCCTTGGCAAAGGAGAGCGACGCGGCGCCGAAGAACACCTTGTTCGCATGGACTCGCCTCAGGGCTTCGTCCACCGCATTGCCCACCAGGTCATGGCTGCTCCGGCGATACACGCCGCCGGTGAGTTCGACCCGGATCGAGTCGCACCCCCCTAGCTCTTGCAACGCCGCAACGGAAAAGGTCACGACAACGAGGTCGCGGTGCGAGCGCAGGTGGCGGGCGATACAGAGGGTCGTCGTGCCCGAATCGAGGACGAGCGCCTCGCCGTCCTTCACCAAGGCCGCCGCCGCGCGGCCGATGCGATTCTTCGCCTCTCCCATTTTCTGGTGGCGCTCCGCAAAGGTCTTCTCGAAGGCCACGGACCTGGCCAGCCGGGCTCCGCCGGGAATCCGAATCACCTGGCCCGATTCGACGAGGCGCTCCACGTCGCGC
>JAGWYX010001025.1 GCA_018969165.1 Verrucomicrobiota bacterium | reverse complement strand
GCGACACCCAACGGTTGAGCGGCCGAATGAATAGACCGTCCCCGCCGTGGGTGATGTTGTTGCGATACCAGTAATTGTCGTTGGAGCCGGTCTCGATGAGCACGCCGGTCGAGTCCCGGGCGTGCACCTCGCCTTTGGCCCGGTCGATGCGGAGACCATAGGCGAGGCTATTCTGCAGAAACTGGTTCCGCGAGGCATGCCACAACTTGGCGCACGTGTTCGAGCAGTGGGAAAAATCGTTGTCCGTCACCAGATTGTCCGTCGAATCGGTCAACACGAGGCCGTCCCAAACGCGGTTGGCCCGATTGCGGCGGATGACGCTGCGGCGGACCTCCTGGCCGACGATCCCTCCGCGCGACGGCAATTCTCCCCACCCGAATTGGGGATTATCGTAGTTGTCCGAGAAATCACAGTCCGTCACCATCGCCGCCTCGACGGCGCGCAGTTGCAGGCCCGTCGCGAAGCCGCGGACCCGGATGTTTTTGAGCGTCACCCCGGTGACGCCCTCGAGGCGAATCCCGACGCCGGCGGACTCCAGTGATTTCGGGTCGCCGATCGTGCCGGGGCCGACGAGGGTGGCGCCCTGGCCGTCAATCGTCACGAAATTGGCCCGCACGACGAGGCGGACGGACATCGCCGCGCCGCTGGGCAACACCAGGTCTTGAGTCACCACCAGCGTCCGGACCGGTCCGGCGGCCAGCGCCGGGAGCAAACCGCCCAGCACCCCGCACCATCCGAGGCACGGCACGTAGCGTGACCGGCGGTTCAGCTTTGGCATTCGCCCAGTTTTGCGTTCGCGCGCCACCGCGTCAAGGCCGCCGGGCAAGGCATAAAACCCTCCTCCCGTGGCGTCCGATTTCCGCGCGAGAATCACCGGGTAGCTGACAGCGACTCGCTCGACATCGGGCGTTCCCGGACGGTCGAGCAGGAAGTGCTGGACCTCGTCGATGACCCCAAAGCCCGGTAAAGTTCAACAATGGTTGCTTCAATGCAAGCCGTCACAAGTCGAGCACCGTCGCCTCTTAGTCCAATCGCTCGACCAGCGCGTCGCCCGGTTCAAATCCACTTGCCGCCCCGGGGCTTTCGTGCGAAATACTTCGCAGACGGAAGGGTGGCTGAGTGGTCTAAGGCGCCTGACTCGAAATTGTAAAACCCACTTTTTGGCCGGTTTTAGCTACCGTTTGCAATCGTTAATTTGTTCAATGTCTGCAATGGTTTTATTCGCTTTCAGCTTTTATTGTCGTTGGCCATTTTAGGCTGCAAAAAGTGCGGATAGTATAGAACGGCAGTATAGAACGAGAGGCACCTGACCGATAGTCAGATTCGGTTTTTTGGCGCGAAATAGAGGAGGTTCAAACCCGCATCCCGTGACTCTGGCTTTGAGTCACCGCCCGCGTTTCGGAAATAGAGCGCGCCATTTTGATCTCAAAGGATTCGACGACGATGCCCATGTCTTGATGTGGATATTTTTCGTCCAGGTGTTCCCTCACTTGCGCTTTCACATCGTCTTTCCAGAGATTCAAAATCTGCCGCTGGTCGCGCATGAACGTTTGCAGCACTTCCCGCACGTTGTGGCCGCTGTTCAAAACGCTTTTCATTTCCCCGGATTTCAACGGCAGGCATTCCACGACGGCGAATTCCAAACCTGCCGCCGTGCGCCGATGGCAAACGGACGTGATTTTCGACAAATCAAGGTCGTGCCGCCATTCCGTGCCGTCGTCGGTCTGGATGACACGGCCCGGCGAAAGCAACGCGGCTTTGAGCGCGTCGTTCCCC
>JAGWYX010000092.1 GCA_018969165.1 Verrucomicrobiota bacterium | reverse complement strand
CGATCCCGAGCATCGGTGGCAGCGGCAGTCACACCTTCAGCATCTCGCAACTTACGGGATTGTTGGGGCTCAACAGCGCGAACACCTACTTGTTCTTCGGTAACAGCAATCCCGGAACCGTGTTTTCCAACTTCAGTGTTGTCCAGGAGACGCCGCCGGTGATCACGAGCGTAACGACAGCCAGCGGCGTTTATGGCAGCGCGTTCAGCTATCAGATCACCGCGAGCGGTTCGCCAACCAACTACGCCGCCACGGGCCTGCCGGCCGGCCTCAGTTTGAACCCAGCCAGCGGGCTGATCTCCGGCACGCTGACCAGCCACCCGGGCACCTACACGATCAACCTCTCCGCCAGCAACGCCGGCGGAACGGGCACGAGCACATTAACGCTCACCGAGACGCCCGCGCCGTTGACGGTGTCGGCGAACAGCGCCAGCCGCACTTACGGCGACGCGAATCCGGCGTTTACCGCCACGTTCAGCGGCTTCGTGAATGGTGACACGGCGGCGGTCATCAGTGGCAGTCCGAGTTTCAGCACCAGCGCGACGGCCAGCAGCTCGGTCGGGTCCTACACCGTCACCCCGGGCCTGGGGACCTTGAGCGCCGCCAATTACAGCTTCGGCCCGCTTGTCAATGGCGCGCTGACGATCAATCCCGCGCCGCTGAGCGTCCAGGCTGATAGTCTCAGCGTGATGTACGGCGTCGCGCTTCCCACGCTGACCGGCACGATCACCGGTATCAAGAACAGCGATCCGATCTCGGCCGTTTACTCCACCACGGCGACGATCGGGAGCATCGTGGGTACCTACCCGATCAGCCTTTCGCTGGTCGATCCCAACAACCGGTTGCCGAATTATACGGTGACCGCGCTTCCCGGCACCTTGACGATCACCCCGGCGCCGCTGGCGGCCGCCATCACCGGTCCGCAGCCCGGTTATCTGGCCCTGGTGAACGCGCCGATTGAATTCGACGGTTCATTCAACAAATCCGGCATCCCCGCTTACGGGGTCTCCTGGACCTTCCAAAGCGCCACCCTGCCGGCGATCAGCGCCGCGGGCAATGTGGTCGCCAGCGACATTTGGACCGGCACCGTCCAAAACAGCGTCTCGTTCCCGAGCGCCGGCCTTTACCTCACCAGCTTGAGCGTGACCGACAGCGGCGGCCATTCCGCCAGCGCCAACACCGTTGGCAACCAGTCGGAATACGTCGTCGTCATTGATCCGACAGCCGGGTCTTTGACGGGTGGCGGGTGGGTGCCTGTCGCCGCCGGCATGTTACCGGGCTCACCGACCGCCACCGGCAAAGGTCATTTCGGTTTGGAAGCCAGGTATGCGCCGGAATCCGGCAAACTGACCGGTCACGTCGAGTTCGAGTTCAATGCTGGAAATGGGGACGACGACGCGCATTCCAACGTCGCGCCCGTGCATCTCCACTTCCAAGCAACGGCCTTGGATTGGCTGGTGGTCGAGAACGGCCGCGCCGACCTGAAGGGCGTTGGAACCCTCGCGGCTGCGGACGACGATCAGCACTTGCCGCCGGCTCCACCCAAACAATACGGGTTCTTCCTGTCCGCCATCCCCGGCCACGGCCACAAGACGCCCGCCCAACTGCGCCTGTTCGTCTGGGACCCGCAGACCGGCCAGACGGTTTTTGACAATCAAGCCAACGCATCGATTATCGATCCGCTGGCCGGCCAGACTGTCCTGGGCGATGGGAGTATCGAGATTCACCATCCGGCCGCAGACCAGCACTAACCGGACGGACAGGACGGTCCTGGTGACTGAACGCTCGAACCAGTCGGCCGGCCAATGGGCGCCCGTCGCAGCGCCTCACGGCCAGGGTCAGTAAACCAGAGTCCTTGGTTGGATTCACGAAGGAGCCTGCGCTTGCAGGCTCCTTTTCTTTTACCCGAGGTTCAGCGTCCCTGTCGGCGAGTTGTATCGCCCCTCCTGAAGCGGGTTAGCGTGGCACGCCTCGAGTTGGCCTGAAGCCCGCCGTCGTTTGACACCTCGCCCCTGGTCCCGTAACCTCTGGGGCATGATGAGCGGGACGCCGACCTCTTTGTCTCTCGCCCGGGCTACTGTAGTCGCCCGAGGGCGGTTGGTAGCACGGGCTCGTCAGGGCGGCACAATCGGCGAACCATCCACCGCGATTTCGGATCAACCAGGGCAAGCGGCCGCGGCCCGGAGACCTCGCAGCGCCGATGGCGGGGCCAGGTCCGAGCGCCAGTGTCCAAGTCGCGGATGCCCTTGGGCATGCTGGTTGGCGCTCGTGCTGCTGGCCGTCGCGCCGGGCTGCGCCGATTTCGGCATCTACGGCGATGCCGGGCCGGGGTGGATTGGACCGGATTATGATGATTACTTTGGGCCGGGCTACTACGGCCCCGTCTGGGGGCCGGATGTGTTCGTGTTCGGACATGATTACCACGGGGGGTTCGATCGCAATTTCGGGCGGCGCGGCTTCGGCAGCCGCATGGCGGGGCCGGGAGTTCGCGGGGGCGGCTTTGGCCACTTTGGCGGCGGCTTCCGCGGAGGCGGCTTCCACGGGGGCGGGTTTGGCCACGGCGGCGGGCGGGGCCGATAGTTCCAGTCCGTCCAGATTACATGAACTGCAAGACCCACAACTCCGTGTTTGCCCTTTTCCTCCTGCTGGGATCGTTCCTGGTAATTTGGCCGTGCCGCAGTCTGGGCCAGGACCAATTGGCCCAAGCGCAACGCACATTTGCCTCCCCGGCCGAGGCCACGCGCGCACTGATCGAAGCCGCCAAGGGGCATGATCGCCTGGCGCTGCGACAACTCTTCGGACCGCAGGTCACCAACCTGCTGACCGGCGATGTGACGTTGGACGACCGGCATTTTGCCGAGTTCGTCCGTGATTTGGCCGAACGCTGCGACCCGGTGCCGCAAGGGAACGACCAGGTGACGTTGGAGATCGGGCGGCAGGCCTGGCCATTTCCGATCCCGTTGGTCAAGACCAACGGGCTTTGGAGGTTCGATACCGTGGCGGGGGAGGAGGAAATCATCAACCGGCATATCGGCCGGGATGAGTATTTTGCGATTGGCGTTTGCCGCGCTTACGTGAAGGCGCAGCGCGATTACGCCCGGCGCATGGCACGCGCCGATGGGACCCTCCGCTACGCGATGCGACTCAAGAGCCAGCCGGATCAGAAGGACGGTCTCTATTGGCCCTCCGCCGCTGGCGAGGAGGCCAGCCCCTTATCTTCCTTTGTCGCCGAAGCCTCGTTGGAACATTACGATTGGACCAAAGGAAGCGGCCCGCGTTCCTTTCACGGTTACTTCTTCAGGATCCTCACCCGGCAGGGCGCCGCCGCCCCGGGTGGCCGGCGGGATTACGTTCAGCAGGGGGAGATGTCCGGCGGTTTCGCCCTGGTCGCCTACCCGGTGCGCTGGGGTGAGTCCGGGGTCATGACGTTCCTGGTCAACCAGGATGGGGTGGTCTATCAGCGGAGCCTCGGAAGGCACTCTGCCCGGATCGCCGCCGCCATGAAGGAATACAATCCTGACGCGCGGTGGACTGAGGTCCAGGAGGCCGGCCTCTTGGACGACCACCCGACTGGACACGGCACCCCATCGCCTTGAACGGCCGCCGCGCGGCTCGGTTATGTGCTTCGCGGAGTATTCGGCCCCGCGCGAGCGATGGGGGATTCATCAGGCCTGCCTCCCGTCTATTCCCTCATGTGGCTCGGCCCCCGGAGGCGCGCCCAACGGCCGCCGATGCTCGCCCCACCTCCGCCAGGATGAGACCGCCCGATCCCCAATCCGGGCTGTTGGGCGGAGGCAGGATTCACCGCCACCCAGGCGACGTGGTCGTGCTGGTCAACTTCGGTAAAATAGCGCCATTGGTCGCCTCCAGCCGAAGCGTTCCAAGCCACCCCTCCTACGGCATCAGCAGGAGGCGATAGAAGCGCTCGTTCACGCCGTTGTTCGCCGTGTCGGTGAACCCGAAACTGCCACCCGCGATGGTATTAGTCGAGAGGGACAGCCAGTTCAGGAGATTGGTTGAAGCCTGGACGATGACCTGTTGACCGTCCGGTCCAGCGATCTGGAAATGGAACTGCCCGGCCACAAATCCCAGGTTCCCCTGGCCCAGGTCAACTGAGGGTATGCCGGTGGTGTCGGTGACGCTCACGTCATCGACTTCCAGGTCGGGCGAAGCAAAAAAGGAGGTGCCGGAGCAGCCTAATTGCAGTACCGCATCGCCGGTGTTGGCCGTGACGCGCAACTGGATATTCGTCCAACCGGTATCGCCGCCGTAGGATCGGTTGAAGACATTCGTTCCCTCCCAAGCAACCGTGAAAGTCGCGGAAGACCCGGCTAGATTATGGACCCAACAACTGACGAGATAGCTGGCACCAGGACGGGTCAGGATGGACTGCGAGAGAGACACCGGCGAAAATGGAGTAAGTTCGACCGCATATTGCCCGGAATGCGGCGAAGCGGCGATCGTCGCCTGGCTTCCGGAAACGATCCAACTCGAGAGATCACCGGTCTCAAAGCCGCCGTTGGCCACGAACGCGCCCGCGGCGATCACCGGACCGACGCCCACGACCTCCGAGCCGACGCTATTGGTGGCAACCAAGATCGGCAGGAACAGGCCCGCCTGTAGATAGGTATGGACAGGATTCTGGTTCGTGCTGGTCGTTCCGTCGCCAAAGTTCCAGTTCCAGCTCACGACAGCTTGCCCACTGCTATCGAGATTGGTAGAGGTGAATTGCACCGCCAGCGGGTTGAACCCGTTGGTAACGCTGGCGCTGAACGGGACGGTTGGCGCACTCACCGTGACCCACGGGCCGATGCCCTGCACGGCGATACCCGCGTTGTTGGTGGCTACCAGGACCGGGGAGTAAATGCCCGGCTGCGCATAAGTGTGCATGGGATTCTGATTCGTGCCGGTCGAGCCATCGCCGAAGTCCCAATTCCAACTGACTAAGGCTTTGCCGACGCTGTCAGCGGCCGGTGCGGTGAATTGCGTCGCCAACGGGCTGAGACCGTTGGTTGGATTGATGCCGAATGCCACCGTCGGACCCAGGGAAAGGCTGAAAAGCGTCCCCGATCCGAAGGCCCCGCCATACGCTGCGGCTCCATACAAGGTGGTGCCGGACAATACCAGCGCGCCCGGCACGGTTCCATCGCTGTTGGTGTATCGACCCATAGCATTCGTGTAGCCTGCCGTGAACAGGTAAAGGTTGGTGAAACCCGTGCCATCGGTGTTCAGACTGAATATCGTGCCACTGCCCGCGAGGCCGCCGCCAGCGGCACCATACAGCGTGGTGCCCGACGAAATCCATACGACCGGGCCGGTGCCATCGCCATTTGTGGGGAACCCGGACGCGCTCGTCGAGGCCGCCGAAAATGTGTGCAGCACGGTGAACCCGGTTCCATCGGCGTTGATTTTGAAAATTGTCCCGGAACCCCCTCCTCCTCCACCGCCCGCCCCACCGTAGAGTGAAGTGCCCGAAAGGACCAGAAACCCTGGATTGGCTCCGTCGCTGTTTGTGGAAACCCCAAAGGCATTCGTATGGGTCGCCGTGAAACTGTAAAGGCTGGCGAATTCCGTCCCATCGGTGTTGATTCTGAAAATCGTACCGGACCCAGTGCTGCCGCCTCTGAAAGTCGCGCCATAAAGTGTGTTGCCGCTCAACACCAGGGTGCCCGGGTTATCGCCGTCGCTGCCGGTAAAGGTGTGGAAATTCGCAAACCCGGTGCCGTCGGTATTGATCTTGAACACCGTGCCGCGGCCGGAAGTTTCATAGCCTAGCTCCGTTGTCCCGTACAGGATGCTTCCGGAAGCCACCAAGAGACGGTCATAGGGGTAACCTCCGTTGGTATCGAACGCATGCACCACACCGCCGTAACTGGCTGTGCTCGGGTCCAACGTGAACAGCGTGCCGAGTCCGAATCCGCCCGCATACCCTGTCATCCCATAGAGGCGGGTGCCCGCGATAATCACGCCCCCGGGAAAGCAACCGTCCGCGTCTCCCCAGAAACTATGCAGGTTCGTGAAGGCCCCGCCATCCGTGTTGACGCGGAAGACCGTCCCGTAGCCGCCGAACCCATGGCCTCCCCACTCGCTCGTGCCATACAGCGTGCTGCCAGACAGGAGCAGTCCATTCGGGTTATACCCGTCGCCGTTCTGGTAGCCGACCAGCGGCGCGAAGGTGTGCAGGACGGTCAAAGTCTGCGCGGCACCATCTCGCGGCAGCACCAGGACAAGCCCTGCCCCCAGGCAAAAGCCGGGCACACACCAGCGCCAGGATGAACGTCTCAACTGATTCGGGCTCAAAACGCCGACATTCTACGGCATCAGCGAAGTTAATGTCAACGACGAATCCGTTTTGCATCCGGACCGCGCCCGCTGGCCCGACCCTCCACACCCGGCAACCCGGCGTGTCCAGCCTTCGCCTCCACGAGAGGTCGGCTGACGAAGGATCAGGCGCTCACCGCTTGCCTGGGCCGTGCCGGCAGCGACGCGCCCGTGGGAACTTGCATCCGGATCCAAAAATACGAGGTCTCCCGTGTCGCCAGGCTGGTCTGGGGCAGTTGCTGGATCAGCGCGTGGACCAGGCGCAGGCCGATGCCCAAACCAGGTTTCCCCTTCTGTTCCGGTCGGCGATTGCCCACCAGAACAACCACACCTTTGGGACGGTCGCGCGCGCGCAGCAGGATTTCACCGGTGCCATGCCGGAGGGCATTATTCAGGAGGTTAAAAAGGATTTGCTTGAGCAGATCGCGATCCGTGCGGACCGTCACATTGGCCGGGCAGGCCCAACGCAGGCGACGGCCTTCGGCCTCGGCCAAGCGGACAAACGGCTCGACCACGTCCGCCAGGAACGCGCGCAGCGAAAAGTCCACGAGGCGGATTTCCAGTCGCCCTTGTTCGGCGCAAGCGATCAGCAGGGCCTTTTCGACATAATTGGAAAGCCGGGCCAGTTCGTGCTGGAGGTCCTCCGCCAGCCCCGCCTCCAGGCGACTGGCGCTGGTCTCGATCTGCAGGCGCATCAATTGCAGGGGCGTGCGCAACTCGTGGGCCACCTGACTGGTGTAGTCCTGCAAATGCGCAAACGAGGTTTCGAGACGATCGAGCAGCGCGTTCAAGTGCCCCACCAATTCCGCTACGTCCGGATCGGCGTCCGGTGCCCGAATGCGTTCCTGCAGCGTCGCCGGCCCGAGCCGCTCGAGCTGGCGGTTGACCTCGCGGATCGGCTTGATGGATTGCCGGGCGAGGACATAGGCGGCCAGCAAGGTCGCCCCGACCACCGGCACGCCCACCACCAGCCAGAACCGGAGGAGCTCACCCAGGATATCGTGGACCTCTTGGTCGGTAAAGCTCCCGTGCAATATCCAGTCCGGATGGGCCGGATGCGTTCGCTCCCATTTCTCCATCCGCAGCTCGGCATCGAGGTGCCAGTGGGCCGATACCACCAGAATGGCGACCACCGTCAGCAGGCTCGCCGTGAACCAAAGCGTCAAACGCCAACGCAGCGACTTCATTTCAATTCCGAGGAGACCAAGGCAAACCCAATGCCACGGACCGTGCGGATGAGCGAGGGCTGGCCGGGGGCATCAATCTTCGATCGCAGGTAGTTGATATAGACGTTGACGACGTTGGTTCCCCCGTCGAAGCGCTGGTCCCAAACCCGCTCGACGATGGCGCTCTTGGAAACGGTGCGCGGGGAGGACTGGGCCAGCAGTTCCAGCAGGGCGAACTCGCGGTTGGTCAATTCAATCGTCTCGGTCCCGCGCCGGACGGCGCGGGCGACCAAATCCAGTTCCAGCTCGCCGACCCGAATCACCTGGCTGACCTTGCCACGATCACGCCGCCCCAGCGCTCGGAGGCGCGCCAGCAGTTCATCCAGAGAAAACGGTTTTACCAGGTAATCGTCCGCGCCGGCGTCCAATCCGGCCACCCGGTCCCGCACTTCGCCGCGAGCGGTTATGAAGATTATCGGGGCCGTTAGTCCCCGTCGTCGCAGTCCGCGAACCAGCGCGACGCCATCCACCTGGGGCATCATGATGTCCAGCACGAGGGCCTCGTAAACGCCGTTTTCGGCCGCCCAACGCGCGTCAAAACCGTCCAACGCGCAGTCCACCACGTGTCCGGCCCCGCGCAGACCGGCGGCCAGGTGGCGCAAGAGTTTGGAGTCGTCTTCGGCCAGAAGGATCTTCATAGCCGCAGGCGAATGCCTGCCAGCGACACCTTACCCCCAAAACCCGGCCGGATGAACAAAAAAAACCGCTCAATCCGGATCGCGATCCTTCGTCTTGCCCTCGGCGTTCTGCGCGGTCCTGGGGTGGGTTGCCGTGTCACCGTCGCCAGGTGGGGGATGGGCGAGCACCTCGACGCCGGCGGCATGCCGGTACACCAGCGCGCCGCCCCGCTGCCCCGTCTCATAAACCGCGTAAGCCGCGGCGGCAGACGCAATCGCGGCCATAACCGCCACGCCCCGCGCAAGCCGTGGGCATCGCCCGGCAAGGGCCGCCGCCACCGACGCCACGGCCGCCACACCGGCAAGCGCGAAGGTGCGTTTGGCCCACGTCTCGTGCGCGTCCACCAGACCCTCCATCTCCGGCGATCCCCTTTCCAGCAAACCACCGCTGGACTCGCCCGTTTCCACGGCGGCCCACGCGCCCAAGGCCCCAAGCGCCAGGAGCAGGGCCGCGAATCGCGGCACCTGCCCGCCGCGCCAGCAGGCCGCCACGATCGCCGCCGCGGCGCCCAACAGGATCAGGACGATCGGAAAGTGCACCAGGGCCGGATGCAGCGGATCAGGCATCAGATTCATGATGCAGCGCCCTCGCCTTCGCCCAGAACTCCAACGCTCAGTCGATACGGACGTACTGGCTCGCCGGTTCGCGGCAACTCACGCAGTTGCGCTCCGGCAGCCTGGTGGTGGTGTAACCGCACACTTTGCAGACGTAAATGGGCGCGTCTGCCGGCGGCGAGAGATTGTCGAGCGCTTCCTGGTAAAGCTTAGCGTGTTCGGCCTCGGCTTTCTGGGCATACAGCAGGGTCCGAATGGCCTCCTTGGCGCCGTCGCTCTTGGCCTGCTTGAGGAAGTCCGGATACATGGTCTCCTTTTCGTAGGTCTCGCCCTTGACGGCGGCATGCAGGTTCTCCGCCGTCGTGCCCGCTTTGACTTCGTCCAGCTTGAAGTCTTTGATCTTCCCCCCTAAGGCCAATGCCGTTTAGGAATTCAGGCATAAATGGTTCCTAACGTGTATTCGAGCGTTCCTTGGCGGTAGGTGTTTTTGCGCAGCCGG
>JAGWYX010000091.1 GCA_018969165.1 Verrucomicrobiota bacterium | reverse complement strand
GGTTCTGGGACCAATTCAACCGGCCCAATCCGCACACAGCAACTCGGCCTGCTGCAAAACTGTTTGTGTCGCCTTTTCTTGCTTGTCCGGTGGGTAGCCGTGTTTGCGCAGGATACGTTTCACCGCGACACGGATTTTCGCGCGCACGGCCTCCCGTTCGGTCCAATCAATGGTCACGCTATTGCGGATCGTCGCGACGAGCTCGTGCGCAATCGATTTGAGCGTGGGTTCGCCGAGCACTTTCACGGCGCTGTCGTTGACCTCGAGCGCGTCGTAAAACGCCAACTCGTCCTCGGTCAAGCGAAGGGTTTCGCCACGCTGGCCGGCCTCGCGCATTTGCCGGGCCAGCTCGATCAATTCCTGAATGACGGCTGCCGCCTCGATGGCGCGATTCTGATACTTGCGGATCGATGCCTCCAGCATCTCGGCGAACGACTTGGATTGAATGAGGAATTTCTTGGAGCGAACGCGGATTTCGTTGCTCAACAGCTTGCGCAGCACTTCAACGGCAAGATTCTTCTGCGGCAAGTTTCGGACTTCGGCGAGAAATTCGTCCGAGAGAATGGAAATGTCGGGCTTCTTCAATCCAGCAGCGGCGAAGATATCGACGACCTCATCACTCGACACGACACGCGAAATGATTTGCCGGATCGCGAAGTCGAGGTCCTCGGCAGTCTGGCGCTTCTCTCCACCCGCTTTCCCAAGTGCCGCCCTAACGGCCTGGAAGAAACCAACGTCGTCGCGAATCTCCATCGCCTTGGTGTGAGGCACAGCAATGGCGAAGGCCTGGGATAGCTCGGTGACAGCACGCAGGAACTTCTGCGTATATTCGTCCGGCTGCCTGTCCCTCGCTCCTTGCGCGAGGATGAATTCCTGGGCAGCCGGCAAGACTGCAAGCCTTTCGGTTGGCTTCCCGGCGGTCCACTTCGACCGATCAAACCCGTGGAAGAAGTCGCAGCAAATCTCGTGTTTCTCCAGCATCACCGCGACGGCTTCTTCCTGGGCGATGGCCGTCTTGCCTGTGCCACCGCTCTCGGTGTAGGTGGCCAAAGCCTGCTTCAGTTCATGGGCAAGGCCCAGGTAATCCACAACCAGCCCGCCCGGTTTGTCTCGGAACACCCGGTTCACCCGGGCGATGGCTTGCATCAGACCGTGGCTGCGCATGGGTTTGTCGACGTACATCGTGTGTAGGCAGGGAGCGTCGAACCCGGTCAACCACATGTCGCGGACGATGACGATCTTGAATGGGTCATCCGGCTGCTTGAACCGTTTGGCCAGTGACTCCCGGCGTGATTTGTTGCGGATATGGTCCTGCCACTCCAGCGGGTCACTCGCCGAACCGGTCATCACGATCTTCATCAAACCTTTGTCATCGTCCTGGTGGTGCCATTTCGGGCGAACCTTGCGGATTGCCTCGTAAACCTCGACGCAGATGCGGCGGCTCATGCAGACGATCATCGCCTTTCCCTCCATTACCTCCCACCGGGCATCCCAATGTTTGACCAGATCGGCTGCGATCAGGCCGATGCGGTTCTCCGCACCGACTATTGCCTCCAGTGCGGCCCACTTTGTCTTGAGCTTTTCCTTGTGGTCAGCTTCCTCGCCTTCGGTGGCTTCTTCGAAGTCTGGGTCGATATTCGGTTTCTCGTCCGGTTTCAACTCCAGCTTGGCCAGCCGGCTCTCGTAATAGATCGGCACGGTGGCTTTGTCCTCCACCGCTCGCTGAATGTCGTAGATGCTGATGTAATCTCCGAAAACGCCCCTCGTGTTTGCGTCCGCCTTTTCAATCGGTGTGCCGGTGAAGCCTATGAATGACGCGTTAGGCAACGCGTCGCGCATGTGCCGCGCGAAGCCGTCGATGAAATCGTACTGGCTCCGATGCGCTTCGTCGGCGATGACGACGATGTTCAGGCGGTCGGACAAAAGCGGATATTTGCCCCGTTTCTCCTCCGGGAAGAACTTTTGGACCGTCGTGAAGATGACCCCACCGCTGGCCACCTGCAGCAGTTTTTTTAAATGGTCACGGCTCTCCGCCTGGACCGGTTTCTGCCGGAGCAGCTCGTGGCAGCGGGCGAATGTGCCAAAAAGCTGGTCGTCCAGGTCGTTCCGGTCGGTCAGCACAACGACGGTCGGGTTTTCCATCGCCGGCTCAACGACCAATCGTCCGGCGTAAAACGCCATCGTGAGAGATTTCCCGGAACCTTGCGTGTGCCAGACGACGCCGGCGCGCTTGTCGCCAACTGTGCCGCCGGGCATTCGGCCGACAAAGTAGCCGCCGCTCCGGTCATGTTGGGTTTCTCCCCTGGCCGTGCCACAGGCACGCAAGGTTTCCTCGACGGCGACCCGCACCGCATGGAACTGGTGGTAGCCAGCCATCTTCTTGACGACGGAGCTGGTGCCCGCCTGGAAAGGCTCGTCCTCGAACACAATGAAGTGCCGGACCAGGTCGAGGAACCGGGCTTTGTCGAACACGCCACGCAGCAACACCTCCAGTTGCGGCAGGTTCACCGGCGCGAGCACCTCGCCCGTGATGGTACGCCACGGCATGAATCGTTCCCTTTCGGCGCTGATCGTGCCGATACGCGCTTCCAATCCGTCCGAGACGATAAGTACGGCGTTTTGAACGAAGAGCGAAGGAATCTGCTGTTTGTAGGTTTGCAACTGGTTGAAGGCCGCCCAGATGTCCGCGTTCTCATCCGCCGCGTTCTTCAACTCGATCACGCCAAGCGGAAGGCCATTGATAAAAATTACGATGTCCGGCCGCCGGTTTTGTTGGCCTTCGATCACCGTGAACTGGTTCACGGCGAGCCAGTCGTTTGCTGCCGGGTCGTCGAAATCAACGAGCCGGATGATTTCGGTGCCGACAGAATCGTCCTGGCGTGGGCACTCGACGGCGATGCCGTCCACCAGCATCCGATGGAATGCCCGATTGTTGGCGATGAGCGACGGATGCTGTGGTACCGTGACCTTCTGAAAGGCTTCGTCCAACGCCCCGGCCGGCAAACCAGGATTCAGCTTGCGCAGGGCAACCCGTAGACGTGGTGCCAGTATTGTGTCAGCGAAGCTTGCGCGCTCGGCGCCTGGTTCGCCGGGTGCGATGTGGGGCCCGAAAGTAGTCGTGTAACCCAGGCCCTGTAACCAATCGAGCGAGGCAAGCTCGACATCGTTCTCGACTAGGCTGACACCCAATTTGTTCCTCTCTTGCTAGCCATTGCAGTGCGCCGGCACCCCTTGGGGAATGGGCTGGAATTCCTCGCCGCTGCACGGTTGAAAGCCTTCCGGCCAGCAAGCGTGCATCCGGCAAAGCAGGCGTTGCTGGAGTGGCGCATCACGATTCACCCGATGCACGAGCACTTGGATGAAGTCGGGTTGGCACTGCTGGACGAGTTTCCAAACGTCGTGCGCGAGATAGCGCGGAACGTAGCCGAGCATCAACCGATCACGATCCTCGGTCCGCAAAGCGACCGCATTCGGATCGGCTCGATTGCAAGGGTCCGGCATAGGGAAAAGCAGCTCCTCTGGCTGCAGAGCCAGCGCGCGAGCCCTGGCAACCTCCGGCATGTAACGCAATCCGTGCAAGAAGAACTTGCTCGAATAGCTACCTTGGCCATCCGGTGCAGGACACGGAAACACTTCGATCATGTCCGTCCGCCGGATTCCCTCCGTGACGCCAAGAACGGCGATCGGGTCGGGCGGCGGGCTTGCCGAATCAAATCCACTCCAGCGTAAGAAAGCCTCGTATTCCGGGCGTGATTTGGGCAGAAGCCGGTTTGCAAACACGGGGAACAATTCGTCGGACTCGTAGATTTCCTCGAGGTCCGTCATGCCGCTGAACGGAGTGAACCCGACCGCCGTTCGCGCACCTTGGGTGTAAACGAACCGATACACCGCGTGATCGAATTCCAATCGTCCAATGGGACTCCAACCGCCCTGAGCCGGGTCGGCTGAGCGTGAAGCAACGAGTAGCGCGTTCATGGTGAAAGGCGTTCGACCAATCGGCTGCGGTTGATCATCAACAGTTGCAAAGTAAATTCTCTCGTGAGCGGCGACATCCTTTGTGGCGGGACTTCCGCCAGAATCGCTTCCACTTCATTTTGGCTGATGTCCCGCAGTTTTGCCAGCCAAATCCTCGCTGCAGCCGCATCACGGTCGGCGAAGCAGCGGAAAACGTCGAGCGCAAACATCGTCTTTTCGTCGTTGGTCGTCGCGTAGAAGCCCGAGCGGGCCTTCGCGGCAAAATGTTCAACCGAGCGGTTTCTGTCCCGTGTCTCAAGACGCGATTTGCGCTCTTCGTCGGTCAGGTTTCGAGCCAGCGAGGCACCATGATCGTAAGTCGGTGATAACATGAGGATGCCCTCGTATTGGACTGCACCCCAGTTCTGATGATGCCGATCCTGGTTTGCCACCCACGCGTCCAACATTAAATAACCGGTGAAGACTCCCAACGCGGTCGTCACCCGGGGGGAGTGGCGTGCATCCATTCCGGCATGGGGGGATTCAGGCCCGCTACCACCTCCGCAACCGCATCCACCGTGTATTCCCGAATGCCGTATTTCCTGTCAGCCTCGGCCGGATCGCGCCGGAGCAAAAGCTGGTTGCCCAAAACCAACGCCAGCGGGCGGGGCGCGAAGCTGGGACAGATCACGCCAGGCTGTATTGGCGTTTGACCCTCAAACTCGTGCGCCAGATCATACTCAACGTGGGGCATACCAAGGAGACGCGCCAGTTTGCAGACCACTTTTTCCGCCCAATCCTCCCCGGTGCCGCGCTCCTCTGCTTTGAACAGGTACCGCCGGCCTTCAAGCGTAAACCAAAACTTCCTCTTTGTGCCGAGGTATTCGATATCCTCTGCCTGGAGCTGATCGACATTGCGGATCGGAAACATGGCTAAATGACGGACACCCGCACCTCGACCGACGGCGGCTTCGGCAGTAGCGCGAGGGCATCGACGGTGGATTCGGTGAAGCGCTGGCTCATGGGTTATCTGCTGTCAGGAAGGCAGGCAGTGTCGGCCTGATTCACCGTCGTGATCGCGGCTGCGATCGTCACCATGGTGATGCTGATGCTCATGGTCCTGTTGATGTGCGTGTTGCTGCTGATGTTGGTCGCCGTCCAGGTGTTGTTGTCGGCGTTCATTTTGTCCTCTGTGTTTCCAGCCATTTTAGCGCCACTGGGTGTTTCTCCCATGCTGCCTGTAGCGCTTCGGCGAAACAGACGGCCTCCTCTTTGCTGCCGGGGGAATACGCGTCCGGCAACTGTCGCGGCACCTTCCGGTGCCCTTTGATGTAAGCTTGCATGTGCGGATTCTGCTTTCGCGCCACCATCAGCGCCGCCGCGGCCCCGGGCAAGTCGTCGGATAAAAAGCGTTCCAGCGCGTGTCCCCAAGCGAAGACGGCGTTAAACCCGGCTGCACCCGGATATTTTTCAAGAATCTGCCGGGCCTCCTGCAATCGCCGCAACACCAAAAGACCGGGAACCAGGGCATACCGGACGCCCTGGTTGTCGCCCGGATTCAAGTTGAGCATGGCGTGCCATTCTGAGACGGCCTCTTCCAACCGTCCCGCGGCGCGCAGACACTCCGCCAACCGCTCCCTGGCCCGCATGTACGGCCGGGTTTCGATGAATCCCCAGAAGGCTCCGGCATATTCCTCGAACGCTTTCGGTCCGAGTTTCCTTTCGGCCACGGCGACGACCATCCGCAAGGCCTCGATCTCCTGGTCGGCCGTCATCGGTAGCGTGCAAAGAACGTGGAGCAGCGCGTCAGGATTCCCCGGGTCCAGCTCCAACGCCTGCAGCATCAACTCCATTTCTCGCTCGTCTGTGGTCGCTTCCCACGCGTCATAAACCAATTGCTGCGCGTCACGGGCAGCGGCGTCGGTCCCCGGCTCCTGCGCCGCCAAATAACGTTCCATTGAAACCATCAGCGCGCGCGGACTGGATTCACGCGGTCCTTTACCGGTGCTTTCATTTGGTTCGCGAGTCATGGGCTTACGTGGTCTCGACCGTTCCGGTCGGACGGCAGGAGTAACTGTCCCTACAGCCGCTTTGGCAGAGGCGCAGTGTCTTCAAAATGGCTTCACTGGAGTTGGTTCTGACGGTTCGAGAAATGCCCGGAGGCCCGCGACGAAATGTTGGAAGCTCTTTGACCGGTTCCGTTGGGGATCCATCAAGGGAGCCATTTTGCGTGCGACCTCCATTTTCGGCAAGCCCGCTGGAAAATAGCCTGCTCTCTGCAATACACGCTCCAGCGTTTCCCAAGTGCCGCCCGGGATGGCGTCGGGTTCACGGTATTTCTCTTTCCGATCGAGTGTCGGTGGGACGCCGGGATAGGCCTTCACGAGCGCCTCCACATCTCCGAAATACCATGCTTCCAACTCCTCAATGGCGACCCGATTCAGGACCACGAACTGTCCCCGCTGGTCCAAGGAAGTCTTCGTGGCAAAGCCCGCTCCCCTCGCGGCCGCTTCCAGCTCAGCTTTGAGTCTCTTGCAATCCTGCCGGTCTTCATCGACCAACACCGCGATCCGCCAGTCGACGGGCAGCCAGTTTCGGTAACCCTTCAGTCTTGCCGGGAGATGCCCCAGCAAATCCCTCTTCCCTTGGAAGACGTGGACAAAAAAAGAATTGCCTTCCGAAATGACCTTCGGCACCAACCCTTGCAAAAACGCCTCTGCCGACTCCTCCTCGACGAAGAACTCGATGTGCATGGCTCGCTAGGCGGTCCGCCTGAATTTGAGCGGAGGTTGGCGTCCCGCGCCGGCATTGACCAATGGGTCACCCACTTCAAACTGTCCCTCCATCCATAAATGCCCCAGCTTCGCGCCGTGCTCCACGAAGTCGCTGACCCCGCGCATGTCGGCGGCCCTGCGCGCCTGCGTGTAGCCGTGTTCATTGCGATAGAGCACCCAGACCTCGTCTCCGCGCAGCGCGTTCACGAAAAATGGGGAATGGGTTGTGACGAGCAACTGCGACGCGCTCGCGGCCTTCCGGCACTCTTCGGCGAGTTCCGGCAACAATCGAGGATGTAGCTGGTTCTCCGGTTCCTCGATTCCGATCAACTGCGGTGGCTCGGGATCATAGAGCAGTGTGAGATACGCGAGCATCTTCAATGTCCCATCAGAGGCAAATTTTGCCATGACCGGTTTTTCGAACGGGGCATCCTTTAGTTGCAGCAACAAGCGCCCATCCGGCATCACCTGCGCGTCCACTTTCTCTAGACGGGGCACCCGCCGAGTGAGAGTATGCAGAACTTGGTCCAGGCGATCGGGGTGCTGCTCTTTGAGGTACTGGATCACGTTGGGCAAGTTGTCGCCGGCCGTGCTCAGACGTTCTTGAGGACCCGCTTCGGGGACGCCGCGCGTGTTATCTGCCGTGAGGTATGACAGGTACCAGCCCGTGATGAATCGCCGCAACGCTCCAACTCGGGGATTCTTCGCGAGTTGGCCAAGCGTGTTTACCGCGAGCAGCTCTCGTGAGTCCAGTTGCTCTGTTATCCGGTCATCTTGCTCGTCGGGGTGTTCTCCCGTTACGACCTCGCCGGAGGCTTGGTTGAAATCCAGAAAGTTGAATGGCCGCCCGTGCGACCCGCGCTTCCAACTCAGCCACTCCCGCGCGACGAAAGGCCCCTTGCCGTCCTCGTCAATCTCCAAGTGGTAGGTGATGAGGGGGCTGTCGGACTGTTCCCGATACTTCACCTCAAAAGTAATGCAGCCATCAGCGCCCCGGCTACGAAGTTCCTTGAATCGGCCGCGCCGGTCCCAAGCCTTGCGCAATCCACTTGAGAAGCATTCGGACAGGAAGGCAAAAACATCAAAAACGGTCGACTTGCCGCTTCCGTTGGGGCCCACGAACACCGTCAGCGGTCTGAGGTTTTTGAGCTCGAGTTCCCGCAGCGAACGGTAATTACACACCTTCACGTATTCGATCCGGGGAACGTCTTGTCGTCGGGCTCTCATCGCGTTCTCATTCTAACTGGAAACCACGGGCGTGTCCGCATCTTTTAAGCGCAGCTCGCCTGACAGCAGCTTCGGGAGCAGCGCGTCGCGTAAACCGGCGAGGGTGCGGGATTGTTCCAGGTTCGCTTCGACCTGCGAGTGGACGGCGGCGGCCAAAGCGGTGAACTTCTTCAGCAATTCGTCGGGAGGGACGACCAAGAGGGGCATTTCCAAGGCGTCCATTGGGAGCATGTTGATCGTGGTTCCGTTCGAGAATCCACTGATCCAATAGTGCCACCGCGGATTATTGAAAAGCTCAACCAGATAGTGCGGGCTGAACGGTGACGACGGTTTATGCCGAACGCGGTAGATGTGATGGCTGAACAATCCCTTCGGGCCGTAGCGCTCCGGCACGATGGCGGCATGGCCAATCAGCAGATGGTCGAAGCCCTGCTCAGTGTTGGTCACGATCATGTCGCCCGGATTCAGCAAGTGCTTCTCGCGATACTCACCAGCGTAATACTTGATGCCTTCATGCTTGTAGCCACCGCCCTCGTAAACCGAGTTGAGATTGTGCATCGGCAATCCCGTGCCGTCATCGCGCAAACCCTCGCCTTTGTAGCTGAGGCCGCGATCTGCGGTGATGTGCTTATGAAACCTCTCAACCTTCCAATCCTTGGGAATCATGCCGATCACGGAGTCTTGGAACTGCCCACCGCCTGCGCGCACGAGGTCGAAGTTCACAAACCAGCTCTGGAAGAGCGCCCGGGCCAGCGCCGCCAACGTGGCGTTCATCCGCCGGTTCAACTCAATCCTGTCGTCCAGCGTGCCCAACACCGCAGCGATGGCCTTCTGTTCGGAGAGCGGAGGAATGAGTAGGCGAAAGTTTGGAATGTCTGCGCATTTCAGGCTGTCAAACACAGCACCCACGTTGAGAAACTTGCCAATCTGCTCCCACCACTCGACGCCGCGAACAAGCCAGCGAAAAAACGGCGGAAATACTTTTGAACCGTCCGCGCGAAGCAGAACAAGGTTTTGGCCAAGCGCACACTCCAAACCCGCTGGAACGACTGCGGTTTCGCCCGGATTGCACCGACGAGAGAGAACAACATCGTTGGGTTGCGGCTTCGCCTTGCGAGTCCACGCACGAAAATGCTCACCGGTTATCCGGCGAACATCTGAAAGGTCGAGGCGGCCCCTCTTCAGTTGAGGAATAGCAATGTGGCTCTGTAGCAGAATTTGTGGGTAAAACTGGTGAGAGTCGGGGTCTGAGGTCGGCAAAGGCGGATGAGTTTTCGGGGCGTCAGGGAGCGTTTGTTTTGCCGCAGAGAAGCGGGGCGCGTCAGAGGACTGGGG
>JAGWYX010001024.1 GCA_018969165.1 Verrucomicrobiota bacterium | reverse complement strand
ACGCCGCGCTTCATCACTGGCTCTTTGCCAATACCCGCCGCCCAGCCCGACCGGAGGCCGCCCCCCTGCCCTTCCCCTTCCGACCCGGTGAGCGCGCCGACTTCGATTGGCTGATGAGCCGGACCAGTGTCGAGCGCTGACCGCCAGAGCCCGGCTATCGGGGCGCGGCCGGCGAATTGGCGAGGATCGCCTCCGCCGCCTGGCGGACTGACTCGGCCAGTTCCGGCGGCTCGACCACCACGGCTTGCCCCCCCCAGCCCAGGACCCACCGCCGGATTTCCACCAGGCTCGAGAGCTGCAAACGCAACTCCAGCCCGCCGTCCTTCAATTCCCGGAGTTCCTGCGATGGATGCCAGCGCTTCTCGCGAATGTAATCGGCGACCAGCTCGGCGAAACGCAACACCACCCGGTATTCTCCCTGACCGGAATGCACCCCGAAACTGTCGCGCAGCCGTTTCTCCAGCGAGAAGCGCCTGGGTCGTGCGAACGCCTTACCCGTGGGCTCGACAGCCAGAATCCGGCTGGGCACGAACGTGCGCAACTCGCGCCGGAGGTGGTCGTGGGCGAACAGGTACCACTCGCCGTTGATGTTGGCCAGATGATAGGGATCCACGACGCGCGTTTCCGCCTCACGCCGGCCGGGCTTGCGGTAGCGCAGGCGCAACTGGTACCGCCGCGCCGTGGCCCGCGCCAAGGCGTCGAACACCGCCAGGTCCAGGATCGGCTCAGCGCTCCTGCGAAACGAAATCGTCTGGTCCCACTCGGCGAGGTTCAGCGACACGGTATCCGGTAGTGATGCCGCCATCTTTTTGAACGCGCTCAGCAGGGGTCTTTCAAAGGTGGTCCCACGATACTGTTGCAGGGCCTTCTCGGCCACCAGCAGCGCGAACAGCTCCCCCTCGGTAATCTGGAGGGTGGGGAAACTCCCGACCTCCTGCGTGTAATAGTAGCCGAATCGCTGCGGATGATACGCCAGCGGCAGCTCCAGGCGGTCCCGCATGAACTCCAAATCCCGATGAACAGACTTGGCGCTGACTTCGAGCTCGACAGCCAGCTTCGAGGCGTTGGGATAGGCCCCCGACTGGATCGCGCGATGGATCCGCAGCATCCGCTCCAGTGGCGGACGCGAGCGGGGCAGGACCGCTCCGGGTTTTTGCCGTAACCTCATACCAGCCGGGTCATTCGCGTCCGGGAATCGGGAAACACGTCATTGCCGGATCGCGTTCCGTTGTGCCGCCGCCCCTGCGCGACCGGCAAACAGCCTGGCCACCTGCATTCCGGAGCCTGACACCGGTCTCCGACACAATCTACCGGCCCTATACCAGCTTGGCCAGCAACTCGTCGTTGGTCTTGTGCTTCTTGAGCGCGCCGATCAGCGTCTCCATCGCCTCGACCGGATTCAGGTCCACCATCATCCGGCGGAGTTTGCGGACCGCCTCGATATGCTTGGCCGGAAAGAGCTTCTCTTCCTTGCGCGTGCCGCTGCGCGGAATGTCGATGGCGGGGAACAGCCGGCGATCGGACAGTTTACGATCGAGGATCAACTCCATGTTGCCGGTGCCTTTGAACTCCTGGAAAATCAACTCGTCCATGCGCGAGCCGGTATCAACCAGCGCCGTGGCCAGGATCGTCAGCGAACCGCCGTTCTCGATCTTGCGCGCGGCGGCGAACATCTTGCGGGGAATCTCCAACGCCCGGGCGTCCACACCGCCGGTCATGGTCCGACCGCTACCGCCGTGCACGCTATTATAAGCGCGGGCCACCCGGGTCAACGAATCCAGCAGC
>JAGWYX010000090.1 GCA_018969165.1 Verrucomicrobiota bacterium | reverse complement strand
GTTGTTTGCCGGTCAGAACCATCTCAGCCATCAGGACTCTCCTTTCGGGGGCGATTCCTCCCCGCCGAGCGGCCCGTTGTGGTCGAGGAACTCGAGTGTGCTCGACGGCGACGCGTAGGTGTCGGGCATCCGGGGATTGGGGTTGCGGACCTTGGCCAGGTAAGTCGTGCGCGGTTTGGTGTGCAGGAAGTCCAGCACCTGGTAGTCCCGTTGCTGGCCCTTGAGCCGTGACACCCGGCTGTGCGGATCACTGATGTCGCCAAAGACAATGGCCTCGGCCGGGCAAGCCTGCTGGCAGGCCGTCTTCGGGATGGTGCCTTCGGCCTCCGTCAGCCGGACGTTGCCGGAGTCCCGCGCCTTGACCTTCTGCGCGATCTTGGCCCGCTCGATGCGTTGCAGACAATAATTGCACTTCTCCATCACCCCGCGCATGCGCACCGTCACGTCCGGGTTCCGCACCAGCTTCAGCAACTCCCACTCGTCGGCCGGCCGGTTGCTCTGGTCCACGTTCTGGAGCCAGCGCAGGAGTTCCCATTGGCCGTCGGTCCGGTAGAACGGATCGAGCGGGCTGCGGTAGAGCTTGTCCAGCGGGCGCTTGTTGTAATCGAAATAATTGAACCGGCGAACCTTGTAGGGGCAGTTGTTCGAGCAATACCGGGTGCCGACGCACCGATTGTACACCATCAGGTTCAGCCCTTCGTCGTTGTGCACGGTCGCGTTGACCGGACAGACGTTCTCGCACGGGGCCGCCTCGCACATCTGGCAGAGCATCGGCTGGGTCACCGCCTGCGGATCGTCGATCCACTCGTCGCGCCATTGCTCCTGGTCGCGGGCCAGGACGTGCTTGTCCTTCTCCCGGGCCGGGTTGGCCGCGTAATAACGGTCCAGACGAATCCAGTGCATCTCGCGGCCCTTGCTGACCTGGACCTTGCCGACGATGGGCACATTATTCTCGCTCTGGCAGGCCATCATGCAAGCCGAGCAGCCCACGCAGGAATTCAGGTCGATGGACATGCCCCACTGGTATAGCGCGGTCTTCTCCCGCGCCTCGAGGGGGTTGGGATACAGCGGCTGGGTGCTCGGCGGCGCCTCCAGACCCATGTGTTTGGCAAAACCGGGTTGCTTCTGGAATTCCTCGACCGTCATCTCGCGAATGATCGGACGCCCTTCCATCGACCAATGATCCTGCGTGCATGAAATCGGATACTGCTGCCCGGTCCCCCGCACCGTCGCGCCGCTGGCGATGTGCTCCGCCTGCGTCGTCCGCAGCCGATAAGCGTTGAAACCGGTGCCGCGGCCGACCCGCCCCGCTCCCGCGTCGCGCCCATAACCCAGCGCCAGCCCCAAGGTGTGGTCGGCCATGCCCGGCTGAATCCAGACCGGACCCCGCACGGTGCGCTGGCCCAAGGTGATTTCCACCACCTCCGTGTTCGCCAGGCCCAGCTCGGCAGCGGTCTTCCGGCTCATGAGCACCGCGTTGTCCCACGTCATCTTGGTCACCGGGTCGGGCATTTCCTGCAACCAGCCGTTGTTGTTGTATCGGCCGTCGTCCACGCTGTAGTCCCGAGTCAACACCACCTCGAGCTGATCCTTGGTCGGCACCGCCATCGGCGTGGCGCCCCCCACCAGTTGCGCGGTCTTGCTCCAGTCCAATGCCGCTTGGACCGGTTTGGCGGCGCTGTCCGCCAATAAGCCGTCGTGTAAAAACTTCTTCCAGCGCTCCTCGAAATCCGCTTCACCGGCCAGGCCCCGGAACGTTTCCCGGGCGATGTCGTACGGACGGGTCTTGTCCAGCCCGCCCAACCGCGCCAGCACCTCCAGTTCCGTCAAGCCACCGAAGAGCGGCTCGATCAATGGCTGGATCGGCACCAACGTGCCGTCGCTGGTCCGCGCGTCGCCCCAGGATTCGAGGTAATGCGCCAGTGGCAGGTGCCAGTCGCAAGCCGGGAATGTCTCGTCCTCGTAGTAGCCGAGCCGCAGGACCGTCTTGGCCAGACGCTGGGTCTTGGTCCAATCCAACTCCGCCGGCGCCGTGTAACCCGGGTTGCCGCCAATCATCACCAGGGTGTCCACCCGCCCGCCGTGGAGCGCCTCGGCCAGTTCCGCCAGACTCCCCTCCTGGCTCGGCGGCGTCTCGTGGAAGACCAGGGTCCGGCCCACGCTGCCCAACGCCGCGTTCATTGCCAGCGCCAGCACATGGACGGCCAGCGGCTGGCGATAACCGGCCAACACCAGGGCGTCGCCGCCATGAGCCACCAGGTCCGCCGCGCATTCCTTGATCCACGCCGCGTCCGCCGACGCTGATTTGCCAAGCGCTTCCAGGGCGGCCAGCAGGTCTTGCGCCCCGGCCACCGCCCGCTGCCGGAGGACCTCGGCCGCCAGTTGCGCCGCCAGCGGCAGCACCGCGCCGCTCGGCCGCCGCAGCCGGTGATCGGCATTGATGCCGGTCAGCGTCAGCAAGGACTCGATCACGTAAAGCCGGCTCAGTGGATCACCCGGCTGGGAAATCTTTCGACCCTGGGCAAACCCGCGAATGAGCCGGTGGCGATCCCCCTCCGTCCCGATGAAATCGCAGTCGAGTGACACGATCGTCTTGGCCTGGTCCAGTCGCCAGTAGGGCGTCACGGATTTGCCCGTTGCCTGGCTGGCCGCCTGGCGATGGATGTCAAAATCGACCGGCTCGTGCACGAACCAGCGCGCCTTGGGTAATTGCCGGCTGAGGGCCGATTGCAACCGGGCCCGCGACGGGGAGTGGTTGCGTTCGAGCAGAAAACACAGACCTTCCCCGCCGTTGGCGGCGAAACCCTTGGCCGCCGCCGCCAGAAAATCCAGCGCCGCCGCCGCGCTGACATCGTTGCCGCCCTTGGTGAAACGCCGGGCGCGGTCCGGATCATACAGGCTCAGGACCGAGGCCTGGGCAAAAGTGTCCGTGCCGCCGTTGCTGTCCGGATGCAGGGCGTTGCCCTCGATCTTGGTCGGGCGACCGTCGTTGGATTTGACGACCAGCGGCATCGCCCCCGCGCGAGTCGGCATCGCCGTCGCGTAAAACTGCGGCACGCCGTAGTAATAGTTCTCCGGCATCCGCGAGAACGGATAAATCTTCTCGACCGGCCGTCGGCAACCGGCGCCGGCCAGACCCAGCCCCGCCAGCATGAACGACGCCGACATGATCCTGACGAAATGCCGGCGCGACACCGGGTCGGCCAACTCGCCGACGGCGACCGGGAATTCGCGCTCCGCCCAGAGGCGGAACTCGGGCGCGTCGGCCAGGTGCTCGAGGCTGCGCCAGTAGGTCCGGCCCGTCTCGGATCCCGCGCCGGCCCCCGCTCCCGGACCTGCCTCCGGGCCAGGAGCACCCACTCGGGCGGCAACTGCGGACGGAAGTGGGCTCTGAGCACCCTCGGCGGCAGCGTGAGCAAAGGGACGTCCGCTGCTACCCGGTTGATGGAGAGGTGTGTCTTTCATCGATGACAGGTCGAGCAGTTCTCCAGCGCGGGCACGTCGATATTCCACTCCTTGACCCGCTGCTGGCCCCAGTTGCTGGGCAGGTGTTCCTCCGGCTTCCAATCCAGCGCGGTGATTTTGTCCAGCGGCCGCAGGTTGGGGCCCGGGTGCCGATGGCAATCCAGGCAAAAGGTCATGCTCAACGGCTGAACCTGGTGGACCTCATCCATGTGGTTGATCGGCCCGTGGCATTTGACGCAACTGATCCCGCGGTTCACGTGGACCGAGTGATTGAAATAGACAAAGTCCGGCGTGATGTGAATCTGGACCCACGGGATGGGCTGCCCGGTCTTGAAGCTGTCCCGGACCAGCTCCAGTCGTGGATCGTCCTTCAAGACCTGCGTGTGGCAGTTCATGCACGTCGAGGTCGCCGGGACGTTCGAGTACCACGATTTCTCGACGGCATTGTGGCAGTACCGACAGTCGATCCCCAACTGGTCCGCGTGGACCGCGTGCGAGAAAGGCACCGGTTGCACCGGCTGGTAACCCACGCGGGAATACTTCGGCGTCAGGTAATACCACATCCCGGCCACCACGCCGGTCCCGACCAGGGCGGCGCCGAGCAGCACCTTGGCCGGCAACTGGTTGGTCCACTTTGGAAAGATGTCGGACATGCCGTGAGCCCGAGGTCAGGCCGGCGTCCAGCCGCTGGAGGGCGGGCGCCGCCGGGCCGCCGAACCGCTGGCCGCCGGCGCGACCGCGGTCTGGCGGCAATTAGCATGAGGCACTTCAATATTCACAATTAGCAATGCTTTCTAATGCCGGCCCCGCCCAACACGCGGCGGCCGCCCCATCGCGGACAAAACCTCGTCCCGATGTGGTTTCGGTCTCGTAATCACCTGCCGGCAATAAGTCGGATTGCGAACGATCCCGGCACCCCGCACGCCCCTGCCGGGCGGCGAACCTTCGCCGCCGCGCCCGCGCGTCGTTGGCCGGTGCCACCGGCAACTCGCCGCGATCAACGCCTGGCTGACCACGGCCCCACGGGCGCAATGAAGTCGGGATTTTGTTTCGCCCTCTCGGAATGTCAAAGAGATTTTGATTAAAATTTTCCGCGTCTCCACGCGCCGCCCTTCACGATTGACTTGGATCAAGGCGAGCGGGGCGTCCCGGGGCAAGATGCGGTATCCTTGAAACCGGAAACCCATTGCGAGCCAGCCCTGGCCTGAGCCGCGAATGAACCCCCATGCGCACGCAGCCCCTCGCGCGCGGCTGGGCACTGAACCGTCGGCGGTTCAGTCGCGCTTGTCCGGCCCCGGGCGATCGGCGCGCGCGCAGGAATCATCATGACCACTGAACCGCTCCCGTTGACATCACGCCGGCAATTCCTCAAAACCTCGGGCAAGGCCGCGGCCGGCGCTGCGCTGGCCGGCGCGATTGCCGCGCGGAGCTACGCCGACGAGAACCACACGCTCAAGCTGGCGCTGATCGGCTGCGGGGGTCGCGGCACGGGGGCCGCGGCGCAAGCCCTGTCCACCCGCGGCCCGACCTGTCTGTGGGCGATGGCGGATGTATTTCCCCATCGGCTCCAAGGCAGCCTGGAGCAACTCAAGCAGCGCTTCCCGGCGCAGGTGGACGTCCCGCCCGAGCGCCAGTTCATCGGCCTGGACGCGTTTCGGAAGGCCATCGATTCACTCGACAAAGGCGGGGTGGTGATGCTGGCGACCCCGCCGGCCTTTCGCCCGATCCACTTCGAGTACGCCGTGGCCCAAGGCCACCATGCCTTCATCGAGAAATCCTTCGCCGTCGATCCGCCGGGCATTCGTCGGGTGTTGAAGGCCGGGGAGGTGGCGCGGCAGAAGAACCTGAAAGTGGCCACCGGCCTGATGAGCCGGCATTACCGGCCGCTGGAGGAGGCGGTGCGGCAGATTCACGACGGTTTGATTGGCGAGGTCATCACCGCCTGGGCCTACCGCATGCACGACCCCGTGGCGTTTCATCCGAGGAAGCCCGACGAGAGCGAGCTGGCCCACCAGATCGCCAATTACTCGTGCTTCACCTGGCTCAATGGGAGTTTCCTCGAAGACTGGCTGATCCATAACCTGGACATTTGCTGCTGGGTCAAAGACGCCTGGCCCGTGTCGGTGCAGGGCATGGGCGGACGCCAGGTGCGCCGCGACGCCGACCAGCTCTTCGATCACTACGCCGCCGAATACACTTTCGCGGACGGCACGCGGCTGTTCGCACAGGGGCGTCATATGTTCAAGTGCTATGATTTCTTTGGCGATATCATCCACGGCGCCACCGGCTCCGGCATCCTGGGCGAAGGCCAGCCCAAGCCGCGCCTTTACCGAACCCACCGGCAGACCCCGGAGAATCTGGTCTGGGAATACAAAGGTCCGCCTTGCGACGCCTACCAGAACGAACAGGACTTGTTCTTCGACGCCATCCGCAACGACCGTCCGTATAACGAAGTCGAGCGCTCCGCCAAATCCTGTTTCACGGCGATCATGGGCCGGATGGCTTGTGAATCCGGCGCCGTGGTCACCTGGGACGAGGCGTTGGCCTCGAATTTGGAACTGGCGCCCGGCTTGGACAACCTCCGCTGGGACGGCCCGGCACCGGTAATGCCAGACGGCAACGGCGCCTACCCGATCGCCCTGCCCGGCCAGGGCGTGGTGGTGTAAGGCCGCGGCCCGGGGATGCCGCGGTTGGAGACCATTCACGCCCGGCACGGCCACCGGTAAGGCCGTTCGGACCGGCACGCCATTCGCCGCTCCACCAGCGGCGCGGCCGGAGGCCGACGCCCGACCACGGGCCGGCGCGGGGTGCCACGGCTCAGTGGAGGATCGCCCGGTAGAAACGGTGGGTGTTGGTCGGCGATTGCGTGTCGATGTAGAGGTACGGACTGTTCTGCAGGGTGAAGGTGGTCAAGGTGGTCCAATTGGTGTTGCTCAGGTTGGTGACGTAATCGATTTCGTAATTGCGGCCCACGATGCCATCGATCGTGATGCCGGCGTACAGGCTCAAGTTCATCACGGTCAACGACGCGGGCGCCGAGAGGAGCGTGCCGGCGGGATTGCTGACCGCCACCGTGTAGTAACCGCCTTCGGTTCCGGCCAGGTTGCTGAGCGTCAGGGTCGCGTTGGTGGCGCCGGGGACCGGGACCTGGTTCAAAAACCACTGGTAGGTGAACGGCCCGCTCCCCCCGCCGGCGGCGGTGAAAACGGCGTTGGTGCCGGTGACGACGATCTCGCTCTGCGGCGCCGTGGCGATGGTGGGCGGTTGACCCCCCGCACATTTGCCGGCGGCGCTGGCCGTGTAAAGCGCCAGCACCTCGGCCGCGCTCAGCGGACGATCGTAAATCGAGGCTTCGTCCACCAACCCAGGGAAGTAGTCGCCGCAGCAGACTTCACCGCCGATGCGGGTGCCGCTGGCCGTGCCGATGTAGTTGGGGTCCACGGGAGCGGAGTTCACCAATTGGCCGTCGAGGTAGAGCTTGGCCACGGCGCCGTCACACGTGCCGACCAGGTGGTACCAGGCGCCCACAACCGCCGACAAACCGGTGTCAATGACCTGGCTGCAGCCGCCGGGCGGCCGGATGGTCAGGCCCAGCCGGCCATTGTTCATCGCCAGTCCCCAGTCCTGGCAGTTATTCCAGGCGCCCAGGATGCCGCGGCGTCCGCCCGGCAGCGCCGACGGACTTACCCAGGCCTCCACCGTCCATTGCGCCCCGGGGCTCCACTGCCCCAGATCAACATACGCGGAATTGCCGTCAAAGCTGAAGGCCTGGCCGACCTGGCCCGGCGCGAAGGTGACATTGTTCTGGATCGTCCCGTTGTGCACGCCGATCGCATCGGTCGCGTCGCCCTCGGCCCGCCACCAGCCAAGCAATCCCAGCGGCGGCGGATCACAGGTGACCACGTCCAGCGTCAGGTGCGCCTGGGCAACCTCGTTGGAGGCGTCGGTGCCCTGGACATGGATCGGGTAGCTGCCCGGCTGCGTGGTCGTGCCACTGAGCAACCCCGAGGCCGACAGGGTAATGCCGGCTGGCAACGGTCCGGAATCGCCCAGGAGGCTGAATTGATAGGCCGGCGTGGCATGTGCCAGGGTCAACGTCACTGCGTACGCCAGATTCGTGACCGCGCTGGGCAGTGGCACCGGCACGATGGCCGGCGCGCCGCACTTGCCGGCCGGGCCGGCGAAGTAGATCGACTGGATCTCGGCGGCGCTGAGGGCGCGGTTGTAGATCGTCGGTTCGTCGATCAGTCCGCTGAAGATGCAACTGACGCCGCCGTTGTTGACATCCGCGCCGATCAGCAACGGGTGATTATCATAACCCAGCACGCCGCTGACCGAGGCGCTGGCGACCGCCTGGCCATCGACGTAGAGGACCTGGTTGCTGCTGGTGTTGTCGATGGAGTAGGCCAGGTGATGCCACACGCCGGGAGCGGGATTGAAGTTGTAGGACAGCGTCGGACCGGCGCCGGTGGTGAAAAAGCTCTGGGCGTGGAGCGTGCCGTCCTGGTTCCACAGAACGAAGGAATCGTCGGTGCCCCCGTTGACCGGCTTGCCGATCAGCACGCGGCAACCGTCATACTCGTCGAACATCGCCCAGCACTCGATCGTGACGTTGGTGGGGTGCAAGCTGGGGGAGTCGTTCACGCTGACATACTGGCCGGCCCCGTCGCAAACGAACGCGCTGCCCACCTCGCCCGGGGCGTAAGCGTCGGCGTTGGTAACCGAGAGGGTGCCGTTGTTGGTGCCGACCACGTCGTTGGCGTTGCCATCGGCCGGCCACCAAGAGATCACCCCGGCCGGGGGTTCCAGGCACGCATACGCCGCGGACACTGGCAGCGAGGCGAAATTGTCGAAGAAGAACGGGTCGGTCTCGTTGCCAATCACGCTGCCACGCAAGACGAACGGGCCGCTGATCGGCTGCACGACCAGCGTGAGCGACGCCGTGGCCTGGCTGGCCAGGTTGCTGACCGTCAGCAGCAGGTTGCCGTTGCTGTTGCTCACGGTGCCGGCGCTGGGGGTGACCGAGACCACGGACACATTGCCCGGCACCGTGGTGGTGAGCTGCACGCCCGTCGCCGTGTCCGGCCCCTTGTTCGTCACGGTGAGCGTCAGGGTCAGGTTGGTATGGACCGGCGCCGGGTTAGCGGCCGCGCCCAGCAGCAACTTCAAGTCGGCGGTGTTGGTGTTGCCCAGCAGCCCGATCGGCGCCACGTCGTCCAGGTTCGGCGCCAGGAAGGGCGCCGTCACGAAATTGTTGGTCGCGCCGATCAGCTTGCTGGCCGAGTAATCCACGAATACCAGCTTGCCGTTGTTATCGGCGAAAAAGACGTGCCCCTGGCCGTCCACGGTCCCCTGGTCAAACTGCACCGAAATGCCGCGCGTGCCCAGGTCCAGGTCCGAGATGACCTGCATGTTGGTCGGGTTGGCGCTGATCTGGCTGATATGGTTCCCGCCCGAGACCATCAGGGTGCCGGTGTACGGATCATAGGCCATGCCGTGGTCGGCCGGCGGTGTGAGCTTGCGCGACGTCACGAAGTTGGTCAGGTCGATCAACCCGAATCCGCCGCCGCTGCTGGTGTAATACACATTGCCCGCCGGGTCCCAGGCCAGGGTGAGCACGGAAGTGTCGTCCCCGCTCAGGGTGTGGGGAATGCCGTTGCCGAACGGGTTCAACGGCACCTCGATCAGCGGCGAGCCGCTCCACGCCGACCAGGCCTTGGTCCGGCTGGGATCCAGCGACATGTGATAGGCCTGCCCGCCGCCGGCGTTCGCGGACACCACGGCCCCCGAGGTCGGGTCCACCTCATACACCGCATTGCCCTGGCCGCCAATGATCAGGTCGCCGCTCGGCGCGATGATCAGGC
>JAGWYX010001023.1 GCA_018969165.1 Verrucomicrobiota bacterium | reverse complement strand
GAACGCGAACCGCCCGCCCGCAATGCCGTTGACCGGGCCGAACTCAAACGCGAGGCCGAGGTTCGGCGGGGCGCTCTTCACCGAGCTGCGGTTGCGCACCGAAGCAATACCGCCGCGCCGATCGAAGACAGCCTGCAACGGCGAGGACATCGCTTCGGAAACAAAACCGAATGCGTCGGCGAGATTGCTTTTGCCGGAGCCATTGCGCCCGACGACAAAGAGCGGGTTGTCGAATGCGAGGGTTGCAGTCGGGAAACTGCGAAAACGCTTGATGATGATTTTGGAGATCGGCGGTGATTTCATGGTCTGTTCACGGTTGGTGCGAGGCTACCCCAAACTCTCATTTCAGGCGAGCCTCCAACGGATGGTGAATATTTCCTGGGTACAGACGTTCTGGGTGAGCTTGCCTTCGATGGTTGCGATGAGGACTTCGCGCCTCTTGTCCACGTCATCCTGCGCGTCGAACAAGGAGCGGCGGCGTTGGCTCCGTTGGGATTCCAGCGCCTTGATCTGTTTTTGGCCGGCTAGCTTTTCTTCAAGAGTCAGGGCGGCGGTCGCGGCGCGCCGGGCTTCCTTAATCTGCCGGTCGAGTTCCTTGATCTCGCGTTCGAGACTGAGTTTGAGGTCGTCGGCCCAGCCGTCCAGTTTGTCAGCCTCGGCCTCCAAAAACCGGGCGTTGCGCTCGGTGATGCCGCGCTGGATGGCGTCGCGGCGGCGTTGCGTTGCGGTCTCCAGGACGGGTGATCCGACCGGCAGGACGCCGGCCGACGCGACGTGGCCGGGCAAGGTGAACAGGCGGGCGGAACATTCCCCGTCCAGCGCCCGGCCGTCGTCCGTCACGGCGGAGAAAATGAGATGATCCTCCGCCTGATCGAGCGATTCGACGGTGAACAGCGACAGGGTCAGCCAGCCGGCCTTGCCGGCGAGCGGTTTGAGGATCGTGACCTTGCCGTCGTGGGCGGCATAGTTGAAATGGACTTCGGCTGGGGACAGTTGGCGGTTCTTCGCCTGGGCCAAAACGGCTTCAGCGAGCGGGTGATTGAGCCGGTACAGGTGCGCCTCGCCGGAGCGTCGCGGCAATTCGTAAAGGCCCAAATCAATCTTGCCGGGGAATGGCCAGGACTTCAGCTTGAATGACGAGTCATCAATGAATTCGGCGTGGTCGCTGAGTTCGTGGCGGGTGACGGCGATCAACTGGCGTTCGTAACGGCTCAGGTATTCGTTGGATTTCTCGTTGCGAATCCTGAGCTTTTCCCGAACTTCATCGTCCATGTTTTCCAGAAGCAGCTTGCGAGTCCGAGTCATCGCCTCATTGATTTCCAGACTCAATTCAAGCTGCAGTTGGTCGAAGGCCGCTTTGATTTCATCCGATTTGCGGCAACGCTGGTAGATGTCGGCGATGCGCTTCTCGAAGTCCACGCCGGATTCGATTGCTCCCAGGACTTCGTCGCTGGCGCCGAACACGCCCTGAAACAACTGGAATTTGTCCTGGAGCAGCGCGTAAACCCGCTGGTCGGCCTCGTTCTTTTTGTTCAGAAAATTGACAACGACGACGTCGTGCTTTTGACCGTAGCGGTGGGCGCGGCCGATGCGCTGTTCGATGCGCTGGGGGTTCCAGGGGAGATCGTAATTCACCACGAGGGAGCAAAACTGGAGATTGATCCCCTCGGCGCCGGCTTCGGTGGCAATCATGATGCGGCCTTCCTCGCGGAAGTAATCCACCAGGGCGGAGCGCATGTCGGCCGTGCGCGAGCCGGTCACACGGTCGCTGCTCTGATGGCGGTCAAACCAGG
>JAGWYX010001022.1 GCA_018969165.1 Verrucomicrobiota bacterium | reverse complement strand
GGTCACCGTCTTCGAGCGGGCGGATCGCCCCGGCGGCCTGCTCATGTATGGCATCCCGAACATGAAGCTGGACAAGCAGGAGGTCGTGCTGCGCCGCATCCGGCAGCTCGAAGGCGAAGGCATCCGGTTCGTCTGCAACGCCGAGGTCGGCAAAAACTTTCCGGCGGAACGGCTGCTGGACGAGTTCGACGCGACGGTGCTTTGCACCGGCGCCACCCAGCCGCGCGATTTGCCCATCGACGGCCGCCAGCTCAAGGGCGTTCATTTCGCGATGGAATTCCTCACCGCCAATACCAAGAGCCTCCTCGACGGCCATCGCAATGGCAATTTCATCTCCGCCGCCGGCAAGGACGTCGTCATCATCGGCGGCGGGGACACGGGCACCGACTGCGTCGGCACCGCACTGCGGCACGGCTGCCGCAGCCTGGTTCAGGTCGAGATTCTCCCGCGCCCGCCCGAGCAGCGCGCCGCCGACAACCCGTGGCCGGAGTGGCCCAAGGTCTATCGCCTCGATTACGGCCAGGAAGAAGCCGCCGCGAGGTTCGGCGCCGATCCCCGCATCTATCTGACCACGGCCACAAAATTCGAGGGCGACGACCAGGGCCAGGTCAAGGCCATCCACACCGTCGAGGTCAAGTGGGAACGGAACGACAAGGGCCAGTTCATCCCGCGGAACGTGCCGGGGACCGAGAAGGTATTGCCGACGCAATTGGTCTTGCTGGCAATGGGGTTTCTTGGGCCCGAAGCACCCTTGCTCGAGGCCCTCAAGGTCGAACGCGACCCGCGCTCGAACATCAAGGCCGAGTTCGAGAAATACCACACGAACATCAAAGGTGTGTTCGCCGCGGGCGACTGTCGTCGGGGCCAGAGCCTGGTGGTTTGGGCGTTCAACGAAGGCCGCGGGGCCGCGCGCGAGTGCGACCGCTACCTGATGGGCGCGACCAATCTGCCCTAGCCCGGAGAACCGCCGCGTTGTGTCATACTCTCGCGGAGCGGGGACAGCGTGCCCCCGTCCAGACTCTTGGCCCGCCATCCTCGCGCGGACCAGGCTGTCCGCGTTCCATTGATTGAGGCTCCACCGCTTCAGTCCCGCTCGAACGGTTCGAGGAACCGGCTCTGCACGCACTCGGGGCAGGTCACCGTGGTCAGCGTCACCTGGGGATGCGCCTGCCGGTAGTGCTCGAGCGTCTGCCATGAATTCCCGGACCGGTCGGGGTCAGTCCCGCATTTTGTCACGACGGGCGCGCGGGAACCTGATGCGGACCGGCCAGGCGTGGCGCAACCGACGAACGGGCGCCACCGGAGATTCGACCCTGGATCACGCGGATGACGCAGATGAACGGAGGCCTTGGCGGGCGCCGCCGGGCAGGCGCAGGTGGCGATTGCGCCAACCGGTCCGGCCGGGTAAAACTTGCTTCGATGAGAAGCGGCTTCCTGAGCGGGGCGTTGGCCACGGTCCTGCTTGGCAACACAGCGGCGGGCCCCACCGTTCAGGCGCAGGCCGGCGCTCCGGTTTACCCGAGGGCAAACTGGGAGCAGCGCAGCCCCGAATCGCTTGGGCTGGTGCCAGGCAGATTGACCGCCCTTGCCGCGTTGGTCGGTGGCCGCGGATGTGTGGTGCGGCACGGTTACTTGGGCTTTAGCTGGGGCGATCAGGCGAAGAGTTCCGATGTGGCCTCGGCCTTCAAGCCGGTCCTGACCACACTGCTATTTATCGCGATTCAGCAGGGGCGAATCCGGAGCGTTGATGAGCCGGTCGCGCGGTTCGAGCCGCGCCTTCGCAACCTCAATCA
>JAGWYX010000089.1 GCA_018969165.1 Verrucomicrobiota bacterium | reverse complement strand
GGAGTTGCCGTTGCGGGATTTGTTTGCCGCCCCGACGGTGGGGCAGTTGGCCCAACGCATCCAGGAGTTGCGGGCCAGCGCGCAGGAGCCCTCGGCGGCGCCGCCGCTGGTGGCGATGGCCCCAGGGGGCCCGGCGGAGTTGTCCTTTTCCCAGCAGCGGCTGTGGTTTTTGGAACAGATGGAGCCGGGGCGGACGACTTACCTGATCCCGGGGGCCATCCAGTTGGAAGGGACCCTGGAGGTGGAAGTATTGGAGCGGGCGCTGGGGGCGCTGGTCAACCGCCACGCCGCGTTGCGGACGGTCTTTGAGATCGTTGAAGGCCGGCCGCTGCAGCGAGTCAAGGCGCCGGGGCCGTGGCGATTGCCGGTGATCCAACTAGGTGCGGCGTCCCAGCAGGCCAGGGAACTGCAGGCGCGTTTGCGGCAGGAGTTGGCCCGGGGTTTTGATCTGGAACGGGGCCCGTTGTTTGGGGCGCAGCTTTACCGGTTGTCGGCGCAACGGCACGTGCTGTTGCTGCTGTTGCATCACATCATCGCCGACGGCTGGTCGCTGGGGATTTTATTTCGGGAACTGGGCCAGTTGTATGGGCAGATGCAAGGGGGCCAAGCGCCGAGTTTGCCGGCGTTGGCCTTGGAGTATGGGGACTATGCGCGTTGGCAGCGGGGCTGGTTGCAGGGTCAGACCCTGGAGGGGTTGCTGGCGCACTGGCGGCGGCGGTTGGCCGGGGCGCCGCAGGTCCTGGAGTTGGTGGGGGACCGGCCGCGGCCGGCGGTGGAGAGCAACCGGGGCGCGGTTTATAGTTTTAGCTTGCCGCCGGAGTTGGCGGCGGGCTTGGGGCAGTTGGGGCGGCAAGCGGGGGCGACGCTCTACATGACATTGCTGGCCGGTTTTGCGGCGTTGCTCAGTCGCTACACCGGCCAGGAGGACCTGCTGGTGGGCACGCCGGTGGCCAACCGCGGTCGGGCCGAGACCGAGGAGATCGTCGGGTGTTTTGTCAACACGCTGGTGGTGCGGGCCAACGGGGCGGGGGATCCGACGGTCAGCCAGTTTCTGGACCGGGTGCGCGAGGAGTGCCTGGAGGCGCTGGCCCACCAGGACCTGCCCTTCGAGCGGTTGGTCGAGGAGTTGCGGCCGGTGCGCGACCTCAGTCGCAACCCGGTGGTGCAGGTCCTCTTTGCCTTGCAGAACGCCCCGCTGCCACCGCTGCAGTTGCCCGGGCTGCGGCAGAGCCTGCTGGAGTTGGACCCGGGGGTGGCCAAGGTGGACTTGACACTGGAGGTCCAGGAGCAAGCCCAGGGGCTGCGGGCCAGTTTCAATTACGCCACCGATTTGTTCGAGCCGCCGACCATCCAACGCCTGGCCACGCACTGGCGGGCCTTGCTCCAAGCAATGGTCGCCGACCCCCAGCAGCGCCTCTCCCACTTGCCCCTGCTCACCCCGGCCGAGCGGCACCAGGTCCTGGTCCAGTGGAACGGGCAAACCACGGATTATTCGCGAGAATTGCGTGTGCACGATTTGTTCCAAGCGCAGGCGGACCGGACACCAGCCGTGATCGCGGTTACGGTCGCTGATCGACGCCTCACCTATGAAGAGTTGGATCGCCGTTCCAACCAGCTCGCGCATCACTTGCGCGGACTGGGTGTGGGTCGCGGGCAACGCGTGGGCCTCTGCGTCAAGCGCTCGTTGGAGATGATGATCGGCCTGTTCGGGATTCTGAAGGCCGGCGCGGCGTACGTGCCCCTGGATCCGGTGTTTCCGGCAGAGCGCCTGCAGTACATGGCCCAGGACGTGCAAATGGCGTTGCTGCTGTCCACGCGGGATCTGGCCGGCCAGTTTGGGCTGCCGCGCGAAAGCCAGTTGCTGTTGGACGCCGACGCCGCGGCGATCGCCGCCGCGCCCACCACTCGCCTGCCGGCCGATGACCACGCCGCCCAGGGGCAGGATCCAGCTTATGTGATCTACACCTCCGGTTCGACCGGGCGGCCCAAGGGCGTGGTCGTTCCCCATCGCGCGGTGGTGAATTTTCTCCTCAGCATGGCTGGCGAGCCCGGCCTGGGGGCCAGCGACGTGCTCGTGGCGGTCACCACGTTGTCCTTCGACATCGCCGTGCTCGAGCTGCAATTGCCCTTGAGCGTGGGCGCCCAAGTTGTCATTGCCACCCAGGATCAAGCCATCGATGGCACGGCCCTGGGCGCCCTGCTCGAACAGCACCGCGCGACGGTGATGCAGGCGACGCCGGTTACCTGGCGTCTGTTGCTGGAGGCCGGTTGGACTCCCCGGCCACGGTTCAAGGCGCTGGTGGGCGGAGAATCCATGCCCAAAGATCTGGCCGACCAACTGATCGCCTCAGGCGTGGAGCTGTGGAATCTCTACGGCCCCACTGAGACCACGGTCTGGTCCACTTGCGCCCGGCTCACCAACACCCAGCACGGAATCTCCATCGGCAAACCGATCGCCAACTCCACCGTCCGCATCCTCGACGGGCACGGGAACCTCTGCCCGGTCGGCGTGCCGGGCGAACTCTGCATCGGCGGGGATGGCGTCAGCCTGGGATACTGGAACCGGCCAGAGTTGACCGCTGAGCGGTTCATCCGGGACCCGTTCGACACGGACGCCGCGGCCAGGCTTTACCGCACCGGCGACCTGGCTCGTTGGCACAGCGACGGGTCCCTGGAACACCTCGGCCGCCTGGATTTTCAGATCAAGCTGCGCGGTTTTCGCCTCGAACCGGCGGAGATCGAGGCGGCGCTTGCCCAACACCCGGCTGTCCGCGAGGTAACGGTCATCGGGCGGGAAGACACGCCGGGCGACCGGCACCTGGTCGCTTATCTGGTGGTGGCGGATCCGCCGCCAGATTTATTCGATCAATTGCGCGCGCGGGTCCGCGGCGCCCTGCCCGAATACATGGTCCCCGCGCGGTTTGTGATCCTCAAAGCCCTGCCGCGTACCCAGAACGGCAAGCTCGATCGTCGCGGCCTGCCGGCTCCCGGCCGCGCTGAGGTATCCCCGGGCCGGGTGCTGGTCACCCCGCGAACGCCCACGGAAAGATTGGTCCTGGACCTGTTCCGCGGCGTGCTGGGCCGGGATGATCTGGGGGTGAGGGAGAGCTTCTTCGACCTCGGCGGTCATTCCTTGATGGCCGCGCGATTGATGTTCCGGCTGCGCGCCGCGACGGGGGTGGACTTGCCGATGCGGCTGCTCTTCGAGTGCCCAACGGCGGCGGCGCTGGCGGAGGCCGTCGAGCGGTTGACCTGGCTGACGACGGTGAAGGCACCGCCGCCCGGCGACGCGGGTTCCCGGGAGGAAATCGAACTGTGAAGTTCCCGCCCCGGACCCACCCCGATGAACCTCAGGAGGTGCCGACCCCAGCGCAGTGTGGGTAATCACCTACTGGCCGGCCCCGAGTATAGGTTCTACTAAGGATAAGGTTTCCATAGATCAATGAAAGGCACCATGAATACCATCGGCATCAGCGGATTGCATCATAGTGTGGACTTCAAAAAGCGCGAGTTTCCCAACCTCTCCAGTCGCAGCTATCGCATCGCCCAGGGATTCGACTCCGCGGCGGCCCTGGTGGCCGGCGGTGAGATTGTCGCTGCCGCCGCCGAGGAGCGATTCAGCGGGCAGAAGGCGACCGGGGCGTTCCCGGCTCAGGCCATCCGGTATTGCCTGGAGGCAGGCCGCCTCAGACCGGAACAGGTGGATCACATCGCCCACGGCTTCAGTTACGAACCCTTCAAGGAATTCTTCAACGAGGACGATTACCGCCGCCGGCAGTACGCCGAAGTGTATGCTCCGGACGCGCAGAAGGCCCTGCTCGAACAGCATTTCCCGGGCACCGGCTGGGGCGCGAAATTCGTGCCGGTGCCGCATCACCTGGCGCACGCCGCCAGCGCCTTTTATCCCAGCGGCTTCGACGAGGCGCTCATCCTGGTCAGCGACGGCATGGGGGAAATCCACAGCCTGACGGTGGCCGTGGGCAAAGGCGCCGATATCCGGGTGCTCCAGCAAATCCCCGCCCTCCATTCCCTTGGCACCCTCTACGGGGTGTTCACTTTGTATCTCGGCTTTTACATGGGCCTCGACGAATACAAAGTGATGGGCTTGGCGCCGTACGGGAATCCGCGCCGTTACTACCATCGCCTTCTCGAATTCATCAAGTTCAAGAACGACGGCACCTATGCCATCCCGGTGTTCGCTCGCGACCAGACGCTGGCGGATCGCGAGAACCATACCGGTGTCCTGCGGTTCCTGGAGGAACAATTCGGGCCAGCCCGCAAGCCGGACTCCGAGATCACCGCCGAGCATCAGGACCTGGCGGCGGCCTTGCAGGCGGCCTTGCAGACCTGCCAGATGCACGTGTTGCGCCACTTCAAACGCCAAACTGGCCTGGTTAATCTCTGCCTGGCGGGCGGCGTGGCGCTGAACTGCTCGGCCAACGGCGTCATTAAACGCAGCCGCCTGTTCCGCCAGATGTTCGTCCAGCCCGCCGCCGGGGACGACGGCACCGCGCTCGGCGCAGCCTTATACGTCCAACACCAGCGCGACCCCGCCTGCAATCCTCACCGGATGACGGTGCCGCTGTGGGGACCGGAATTCGACGACGAACAGATCGCCCAGGCCATCGCCGCGCGGGCCGACTGCCATGCCGTCAAACACGATTCCTTCGAGCGGCTCTCCCAGGACATCGCCGCCCGCGTCGGCCGGGGCGAAATCGTGGCCTGGTTCCAGGGACGCATGGAGTTCGGGCCGCGCGCGCTGGGCAGCCGCAGCATCCTGGCCGACCCGCGCGATCACGCGATGCGCGAGCGCATCAATCGCCTGGTCAAAAAGCGCGAGGCCTTCCGCCCGTTCGCGCCCGTCGTCACCCGCGAGGCGGCGGCGCGAATTTTTGACCTGCCGGCGGGCGAGGAAGACACGTTCGCCCACATGCTCTACGTGATGTCGGTGCGACCGGGATTCCGGGAGCAATTGCCGGCCATCACCCACGTGGACGGATCGGCGCGCGCCCAGACCGTCGCCCGTGAGCACAACCCGCGTTTGTGGCAACTCCTGGTTGAATTTGAAAAGGTGAGTGGACTGCCGGTTCTGCTCAACACCTCGTTCAATGTGAAGGGCCAGCCGATCGTCTGCACGCCCAAGGAAGCCCTCGAGACGTTCCTTTTTGCCGGACTTGATGTCCTGGTGATGGGAGACTACGTCGTCACCGCCCGGGGCGCCAACAAAGACGCCCCACCGCCGACGACCCTGGGATGAGAACCCGGGTCTCCGCCCACGAAGTCGCCCCATCCGGGGGAGCACCCGGCCCAAACTCCGGGAAGGCCGAGAATGACCTCTGAACTGCAAAAGGCCTATTGGTTACGGCGTTTGTCCGGGTTGGCCACTCCGGTCACGTTGCCCATCCACCGCGAACGACCGCCGGTGCCGGCGTTTCTCCGCCAGTCCGTCGCCCGCACGGTTCCTTCCCACGTGCATGACCAGCTCCGGCGGCAATCGGCTGACCCCGCGGTCACGCCTGCGATTCTTCTGCTCGCCGCGCTCAACGCGGTCCTGCATCGCTACACTGGCGCGGACGATATCTCGCTCGGAACGGTGTTGGACCACGCCGGCCCGCCGGATCGGTCCAACCTCGTGGTGCTGCGGATGGCGGTGTCCGGCGAGCAGAGCGCCGAAGAGCTGGCGCGCCAAATCTCCGTTGCGCTCGCCGAGGCCAAGGCCAACGCCGAATACCCGCTCAGCGACATTCGCGAGGCGTTGGCGCTCGAGCGCGGAGACGCCGATGTGCCGCTCTTCCTTATCGCCGTCGATTTCCTCCAAGCCAACGTCGCCAGCGGTGGCGAGGGCGACCGAAACCATCGCGCGGCGGGCTTTGACGATGAGCTGGCCCGGTGCGACGTCGTCATTCGCCTGCGCCAGGAGGGCGGGGGCGCCGCCTGGGAGTGCGATTATGATGCCGAACTCTTCGACGCCTCGACCATCGAGCATTTCCTCGGCCATATCGAAGTGCTCCTCACGGGCATGGCCACGCAACCGGGGCGGTCCGTGGCGGCATTGCCGATGCTGACGATCGTCGAGCAACAACGGGTGCTGGTTGAATGGAACAACACGCGCGCCGACTTCCCGCAAGACGCTGGCATCCCGAGCGCCTTCGAGGCGCAGGTCGAACGGACACCGGACGCGGTGGCGGTGATATTCCGAAACCAGCGACTGACCTACCGCCAATTGAATGCCCGCGCCAACCAACTCGCGCACCGGCTTCGCCAACTCGGGATCGGCCCCGACGCCTTGGTCGGCATCAGTGTCGAGCGCTCGCTCGAGCTGGTGATCGGGCTGCTGGGCATCCTCAAGTCCGGCGGCGCTTATGTCCCCTTGGACCCCGGTTATCCGCGCGAGCGTCTGGCATTCATGCTCCAGGACTCCCAGGCCCGCGTGCTGCTCACCCAACAGCGGGTGCTGCCGGATTTGCCGCAAAGCGCCGCAGCGGTGCTCTGCCTGGATGGCGCCGCGGCCGGACTCCAGGATGAGCCGCAAGCCAACCTGCTTCCCACCGCCGCCCCAGACCACCTGGCCTATGTCATCTACACCTCCGGCTCCACCGGCCGGCCCAAGGGCGTGATGGTCTGCCACCGCAACGTGATGAACTTCTTCGCCGCGATGGACCGGGTCATCGGCGGAGATGGTCCAGGCGTATGGTTGGCGGTCACCAGCATCTCGTTCGACATCTCGGTGCTCGAATTGCTCTGGACCCTGGCCCGCGGATTTACGGTCGTGATTTGCCAGGATGACTTTCGCCGGCCCGATCCCGCCGCCGCGACCGTCCGCGCCGCGAAGAAAAAGATCGCTTTCAGCCTGCTCTACTTTGCCAGCGCAACCGCCCGGGACGCCGCCAATCGCTACCGGTTGCTGCTCGAAGGCGCCAAGTTCGCCGATCAGCACGGTTTCGAGGCGGTGTGGACGCCCGAACGTCATTTCCATGCCTTCGGCGGCCTTTATCCCAACCCCTCGGTCACCAGCGCCGCCGTCGCCACCGTCACCGAGCGCGTCCATCTCCGCGCCGGCAGCGTCGTCCTGCCCCTCCAGCATCCTGTGCGCGTCGCCGAGGAGTGGTCGGTGGTGGACAACCTCTCCCGGGGTCGCGCCGGCATTTCGTTCGCCTCCGGCTGGCAGATCAACGATTTCGTTCTGGCGCCGCAGAATTACGCCGCGCGCAAGGAAGTCATGCTGCGTGACGTCGAGACAGTTCGCCGCCTCTGGCGCGGCGAGACGCTGGCCTTGCCCGGCGTGGACGGCCAACCGGTGTCCGTGAAGATTTGGCCGCCACCGGTCCAGCCGGAGCTGCCGATCTGGCTCACCGCCACTGGAAACCCCGAGACCTGCCGGTTGGCCGGCGAGCTGGGCGCCAACTTGCTGACGCACCTGGTCGGTCAGCGAATCGAGGACCTGGCCGAAAAAATTCAACTCTACCGCACCGCTTGGCGGCAGCGAGGCCATGCCGGCGAAGGCCGGGTGACCCTGATGCTGCACACCTTTGTCGGACCAGACCTGGACGCGGTGCGCGAAACCGTGCGCGAGCCGTTCACCAACTACCTGCGCACCTCGGTGGACCTCCTTAAGCATTCGCCCTGGGGTTTCGCCACGGCCAGGCTGGCGGCGGGTGCCCAGGTCAAAAAACTCTCCGCCGCGCCGACCAACCTGTCCGAAGAGGAAATGTCCGCCCTGCTCGCGCACGCCTTCGAGGGTTATTTCAAGAGCAGCAGCCTGTTCGGGACCCCGGAAATCTGCCTGCAAATGGTCGAACGTTTGCGCGAGAGCGGCGTGGACGAAATCGCCTGCCTGATCGATTTCGGCGTCGATGCGCAGGTGGTCCTCGACAACCTGCGGTTCCTTGATGAAGTCCGGCAACGCAGCAACGAGGAGACCGATGAGGCCCAAGCTGATTTCAGCCTCGCGGCGCTGGCTGCCCGCTACGGTGCCACCCACTTCCAGTGCACGCCTTCCCTGGCGGCTATGTTGGCGGCCCAACCGGAAAACCACGCCTGGCTGGGCCGGCTGCGGCGGCTGCTGATCGGGGGCGAGGCCTTCCCGGTCGCCCTGGCCAACCAGCTCAAACAACAGGTCCGCGGCACGATCCACAACATGTACGGACCCACCGAAACCACCGTCTGGTCCGCGACGGAGCCCCTCGGCGACATCAACGGAGTCGTGCCCATCGGCCGGCCGATTGCCAACACGCAGATTTATCTGCTCGATGCCCACCTCCAGCCCGTCCCGGTCGGCGTCCCCGGCGAACTCTACATCGGCGGGGCCGGCGTGGTGCGCGGTTACCTGAACCGACCCGAGCTGACGGCGGAAAAATTCCTCCTCGATCCATTGCGCCCCGTCGCCGGGGCGCGGCTGTACCGCACGGGCGACTTGGCGCGGTATCGGAACGACGGCAGCCTCCAGTTCCTCGGTCGCATGGATCACCAGGTGAAAATCCGCGGTCACCGGGTCGAGTTGGCCGAGATCGAGTCCGTTCTCGGGCAGCATGCGTCGGTGCGCCAGTGCGCGGTGGTTGTCCGCGAAGACACCCCGGGCACCCAGCGCTTGATCGCTTACGTGGTGCCGCGGCCGGGTGCCCTCCGGGACGCAAAAATGCTGCGGGCGTTTCTCCAGGCCAGTTTGCCGGAATACATGCTGCCCGGGGCGTTCGTTTTCCTGGATCGGCTTCCTCAAACCCCCAACGGTAAGATCGATCGTCGCGCCTTGCCGGTGCCGCAGCTCGCCCCGGTGGCGGAATCCGATCGATTCCTCGCTCCACGCACAGCGGCGGAGCTGGCCGTGGCGGAAATCTGGACCGAGTTGCTGGGCTTGCATCGCGTCGGCGCGGAAGATAATTTTTTCGAACTCGGCGGCCATTCATTGCTGGCCATGCAGCTCGTCAGCCGTATCCACGACCGGTTCCAGGTTAACCTGCCGCTCAAGAATCTATTCGAGCGACCGACGGTGGCGGGGCTGGCCGAGGCCATCGAGGCCTTGGCTTGGACCGACCGTTCGACGGCGCCGGTGGTCGGCACTCGAGAAGAGGTGGTGCTGTGAATGGCGCCAAGACCTTGGACTTTCTGGCGCGGCTCCGGGACCGGGACATCCAGGTCTGGGCCGAGGGGGACCGGTTGCGCTGCAGCGCCCCGGCCGGCCAGCTTACCGCCGAGTTGCGCGAGGAATTGCAGCAGCGCAAAGATGAGATCCTGCAATTCCTGCGCTCCGCCGAGGCCCTGGCCCACCAGCAACGCGCCATCGTGCCGCTCCAGGCGCATGGTACTCGCCCGCCGGTCTTCGGCGTGGCAGGTCATAACGGAGATGTCTTCTGCTTCCGCG
>JAGWYX010001021.1 GCA_018969165.1 Verrucomicrobiota bacterium | reverse complement strand
AAAGGCACGACCGTCCAGACCTTTTTCCCGGCTCTCAAACACGAGCCGGAGTTGGCGTTGGGCCTGACGGCAGGTCCGAAAATGCGCCAAGGCACCGAAACGATCCTGGTGGTCGAGGACGAGACCTCCTTGCGCGGGCCGATCCGGAGCATCCTGGAGCGACAGGGCTTCCGCGTGCTGGAGGCCGGGTCGGGGGTCGAGGCCCTGGCGGTCTGGAAACAGCATTGCGCCGAGGTGGACTTGTTGCTGGTCGATGTCGTGATGCCCGACGGCATGAGCGGTCCGGACCTGGTGGACACATTACGGCTGGACCAGCCGGGGTTGAAAGTCCTGTTCACCAGCGGCTACCTTCCCAACGTGGCGGCCGTCCGGCGGCCTCTGAAGGAAGGAGTGAACTTTTTGCAGAAGCCCTACCCGGCCCATAAACTGGTCGATACCGTGCGCAACTGCCTGGACGCCGGAGTTGCGCCGGACGGACCGGGCGAGTAACTTAACCTCGTGATGGCCATCCTGCGAGCGCTACCCGGCGAGTTACTGGACTTGCGTTCGCGGGCCGAGGCGGTTCAGATCGCCGAGGCTGGCGCAAACTTCGGTTGAGGAAAGGAGCCCTATGAAATCCTGGTTGGTCGCGCTCGCAGTTTGTCTCACCCTTGCGGTATTGGCGCTGACGCTCATCGTCGTGGTCCAGGCTTACGACCATCGCCTTGTCAGTTCCGAAAAAGCGGCGCTGGAACGGGACCTCCGGTCCGCGAGCCTGCGGATCAGCGACCTGCAGCAGGAGCAAGCCGCGGTGGTCAAAGACCTCCAGACCCGCAGCACCGAGGTGCAGGACCTGACGGCCAAGCTGGCCGATGCCACCGAGGCGAGCACCAACCCCCCGGTCGGCTCGACACTCCCGCCCCGGCCTTACCAGGCCCCGGCTTACCTGGGCAATCAATACCTGGGCCTCGCCTGGGTCGTCCCCCGCAACATCGTTCGCAACCCCAGGACCGGCCGATTTACTTTCGAGCCCGCCCTGGTGCTGGATCCGGGCCTGAAGCAAGTTCTGGCCACGTCGGCCGCCGATCCGGACACCCGTTCGGCGGACCAGCCGCCGCCCACGTCGCCGACCCCGCCCAATTACTCGGTTTACAACAGCTATTATAATGCCTGGCCGTGGGTCGCCTGGACCCCCGGCGGCTCGGCCACCACGCCGGATCGGCCCTCCCGCGTGCCGCCGACGCCGGCGCCCAATCCGCCACCGCGTTCACCCACAGTGACCTCACCCTGGACGCCCATCACCAGCCCGATGCGGCCCTGGTCGCCCGGTCCGAGCCGGGTGCGACCGCCGGATTCATCCTCCGGGTTCGCCCCGGCGGCAAACCAAGCGGCGCAGATGCCGGCGGTCCGAACCGCCGCGGTCCAGTAGCAGTGCCGGCGAGGCGTCGCCTTAGACTTCAGGTCACCATGGTCGTGCATTCTCGACGATTCTCTTCCTTCGTCCGTTCACTCCGTGCGCCTCGCTGATAGAGTCCTTGAGGCGGAAAACGCAGGTGGCGAAAGGGGTGCCAAAACTTGACCTGATGACCGCAAGTTTCAAGATTCAAGGATTCTGGCGACTTCGGGTTGTCAAACGCGGGTCGGACGTGGGCGCGCTCGAGCTTCGACCGGAGACGATTAGCGCTGACTTACTGACCAGACCCTGGGATAGAATACAGTTTGTGGCGTCGCTTTTGGCTTCTGGCTAGGCGCCAGACCGGGAGTGTATCCCAGCGATACTCGACCGGTCGCGCAACAACGCCAGCAGCCAAAAGCGGCG
>JAGWYX010001020.1 GCA_018969165.1 Verrucomicrobiota bacterium | reverse complement strand
GATGGCCCCTTGCGTGTTGAATGGCCGCCCGGTCTTCCGTGCGGTCATCACGAACTCGGTGAACGCCCGGTCGGGGATGAACCAGTAGCCCTCGATGTTGTAGGCCTCCAGTCGGCCTTCCTGGATGAACTGCATCAGCCGTTGCCTGGACACGTGGAGAATCCGCCAGCACAATGGGGCCGGCAGCAGCGCGCCCTTTTCCTTGGTCAACCGGTCCATCTCCCGCCACAGGTCAATGTAACTGCGGATTTTGCACTTCTCGCGCTTCGGCAGCGCCGCCATGAACGGAAACTCGCTCACTCGAATATCCATGCCGTTGACGGTAGGGCAACCATTGCGGCCTGTCAAGGAATGAACAGAGCCGCGCGCAGTGAGGCGTGCCGCAGCCGCTCGGAGCCGGTGGTTCTGGCGCGGGACCAACCACCGGGTCGGGTCACAAGTCCTCGGGTTTCAACCCGGTGCGGCGGGCAATGCGCGCCATCATCTTCGGCCCAATCTCCTCGCCATCGTGGAAGGCAAACACCGTGTCGGGCCACCCTGGACGCGAGAGAATCCGGTGAGAGGTTCCCCCCTGCCGCTTGATGGTCCATCCAATCCGTAACAGGGCGGCCAATATCAACCGCGCCTTCTTGGCCCCCCAACGGCTCATGCGCCGATGGAGAAAACCTCTTCGGCTTCGGGCACCACCTCGCCGTGCTCCAACCGATCCGCCAAGACCCGGAGGGCCAGGGCTTTGACACGTGCGATGGCTTCGTCGCGCGTGGCCCCGTACACCATGACCCCCGGCAACTGCGTGACTTCGGCAATCCAGCGCCCGTCGTCCTCGCGTTCGGTTTCGATGGCCAGATTCACAAGACAAGGCTCGCGACACGGCCTCGGATTGTCAAGTCAGCTTCCGTCCTACGCTCGACGGGGTTTCCTGCCCGCGGCAAATTGGAATCGGCCCGTGCGGCGCAGCCGACGGGACAGCTTGCGGTACCGTTCGACCAACCGCTTCGGATCGTGCCCGCACTCAGCCGAGATGCGATGACGCACGGCCCGGATTTCTTCGATTTCAGGGTCAGGTCTCATTCTCTAAACGGATTCGATCAATTCGAGTGGAGTCAACAGCAACGGCACGTGCAGGCCCAGCAGCACGTTGACGCGGCGAATGTGTTCGAATTTGTTGGCATTGGCCAGATGAACGCAGTTCCACGTCAGCAGAATATCACAACTATAGTATGAAGCCAAAGCCAGATGGAGCGCGTCACCGACCGGGTCCCGGGGCATGACGCGACGGGCTTGGTAAACCTCCACGATTTCAACGATTTCCTCGTCGACGTCGAGGAGCGGGACCGATGCCAGCAGCGCGAGTTTCTCCCGTTGGCGCGGATGCGGTCTGGCGGTCAGTTCGTCCAGCACCGCTGTGCTCGAGACCACATCGTAGCCGACGCGGTGCCTGTCCCACCATTCGCGAGTCCAGTTCATGCGGGCCACCATCTCCGGTTCCGTTCGCACGTTGTGGTAAAAGCTCGGGATGGTGGTTTCGATGTAGACTCTTTTCGGCATGCTTGGCCGCTGGCATCCTGTCCGAAACCGGGCACCACTGGAAGCGCATTCTTTCGCACCTACGCGTGTGGTAATCCGCCCGCTCGGTTCGGCATGAGCGTGCGTCAGTGATGACCCCGGGTAGGGATTCTTTTTGTTCCGGCGTCTGTCGTGATAATCTGCCCCAGCGCCGGTTCCCGCTCGCCCCCACCGGCTCACGTGCCGACCGAGAAAACCTCTTCCGCTTCGGGCACCACCTCGCCGTGCTCCA
>JAGWYX010001019.1 GCA_018969165.1 Verrucomicrobiota bacterium | reverse complement strand
GCGAACCTGACCGCAATCAATGTGGCCGCGAACAACCCGGCTTTCATCAGCATTGACGGGGTGCTGTTCGACAAGAACCTGGCCACGCTGATTGAATTTCCGGACGGCAACGGCGCAACGAGCTACGTGATTCCCAATACCGTCGCCGAAATCGGGGCGAGCGCCTTCAGTGATACCCTATTGACCGGTATCGCGGTCCCCGACGGCGTCACCAACATTGCGCAGTCGGCGTTCTATCAATGCCCCGATTTGACCAATGTCACCCTCTCGTCGCACGTCGCGACGATCGCCGGGCTGGCCTTCGCCTATTGCCCGGTTTTGGCGGGCGTGTATTTCGAGGGCAACGCGCCGAGCGCGGACCCGTCCGTGTTCGACGGCGACAGTGCGACGGCTTATTACTTGTCCGGCACCAGCGGCTGGAGCACCAATTTCGCGGGGTTGCCCACGGCGTTGTGGACGCCGTCCCCGCCCGGCGTGCTGGTTTTCCCCGTCGCGACCAACACGGCCGTGACCAAGTACGCGGCCGGCTTGGCGACGGATGGCACGAATTATCTCTTCGTCTTTTCCTCTGGCTCCACCAACTGCGCGCAATTGGTCTCCCCGGACGGGACCCTGAGCGGTCCGCAAATCGCCTTGAGCGGCGGCGCGGCCGGATTGCCACCGCAACTTCAGGTGGTTTCCGGCGCCACCAATTACCTCGTGGTCTGGTCGGACGTTTCCATCACCTCCGGCGTGGATATTTTCGGCCAGTTCATTTCCAGAACCGGCGCGAAGGTCGGCCCCATATTTCCCTTGCTCAAATCCGCCAACGGTTACGGCTTTCAAGGGATCGAGGCTTTGGCCTGCGACGGCACGAATTTTCTCGTGGTCTGGCAGGACACGGCGGGCGCGAACGGACATTCGGGCGCGAATGCCTCGTATGGCCAATTGGTGACCCCCTCCGGCCAGTTGTCCGGGTCGGAATTCCTGGTGGCCAATGTCGGAGCGGCCTTGCCGGCGCAAGGCTTGTCCGTCGCCTTCGGCCGTACGAATTACTTGGCCGCCTGGCAGAGCGGATATTACACGGGCACCAATCTGGACGGCCATTACACCACCTACGGTGCGTTCATTTCGCCCGACGGCGTAGTGGGACCCCAGTTTGCCATCAGCCAGACCGATTCGCCCGACAACAACGAACTCGGCGGCATCGCGTTCGACGGCACCCATTTCCTGGTCGCATGGAACTACAACCCCGGCGCGCCGGACATGAATCCTATCGACTGGAGGTTGCATGGCCGGCTCGTCTCTCCTAACGGGACTTTTCCCGGCGACGAAGTCGCGCTGGCGAGCGAATCGAGCATCGCATGGTCTCTCGCCTACGGCGGCGGGGACTACCTGGCGACCTGGGGTTACCATCTGGACACCACCAATACCGATCGGGACGCGCACTTCGCGATTTTTGATCGCGCGGCGCAGCCTACGGGCCAGCCTTTCGGTGTCTTCACGCCGCAAATGGCCTTCACCACTCCGCTACTGGCTAATGTCGTTTTTGACGGCAAACGATTCGCGGCTGAAGGGATGCTTGGCACGGTCGTCATTGGCAGCACTGGTCGGTTTGAAGGCGTTCCCACAGCGCAGGTCTATGGCGCCTTCATTCCCGCCAACCCGGCGCCGCCAACCTTAACCGCCGTAAGCGTGACGGGCACGCAACTATCTCTGACGCTGACTGGCGCTCCTGGCGTTACTTACGTCATCCAAGCGAACACAAATCTGGCTGTGGCAAACTGGACTGCCCTCGTGACCAACTCTCCGGTCAACGGGG
>JAGWYX010001018.1 GCA_018969165.1 Verrucomicrobiota bacterium | reverse complement strand
CATCTACCAGTATCTTGGGCCGGTGCTCGAATCGGCCGTGCCACCGGCTGGGCAAAACTCGACGTACCAGCAGCCGCTGAACATCCTCCTGGCGCCGGGCAGCTACCCCATCGATCAGGGCAGCATTCAACTCTGGTTGGACGGCACCAACGTAACCACCGCCGCCAGCATCAATAGCGTCACCAACCCTGCCGGCGGCGTCCAAATCAAATACCTCTACCCCGTCCTGCCGGCTGGAACCAACACCGTCGCCGTGGTTGTCAGCGATGAAGGCACGCCTCCGCAGACCGCGACCAACCAGTACACCTTCATCACTCAACCGCTGGTGACCCTGAACATCAACCTCGGCACGCAACTGGGAACTGGCGACACCAACCAGCCCGGATTCAGGTACCGACTGGTGCAGACAACCTCCGCCAATGCGACCGCGAATTGGGAAAACTCCGTGCTGCAGGAGGAGATCAACCTAGCGGGTGGCTTGGACCCATACACGGACCCGAGTGCGTTCATCTGGGCCTACACCGCCACGGGAACCAACGTGCCTTCGGCCTTGGCTTACACCGTGGGCTCCAACGGCTACGCGCAGCTCACCAACGTGGTCAACTTCAACCACAACGCCATCGAATGGGGCGGCAGCGCCGATATTGGCGACTTCCAGGCGCCACTCTACCCGGACAACCCGATTCCAGGTCTGGCGGTGGATCAGTCCGGTGACAATTCGGCCGACGACTATGTCACGGCGGAGATGCTCACCTACGTCCAATTCCCAAGCGCCGGGTATTACGAGATGGGAGTCAACAGCGACGACGGATTCCGCGTCTCCAGCGCCACCAATCAGGATTACCCGGTGGAGTTGGTCAAGATCAACTCACCGGCGGGCATGGCGACGAACATGATCGCCGGCGAGGCGAACTTCACGCCGCCATTGCCGCAATTGGCGAGCGTCGGCCCGATTACCGGCAAGGTGGTCGAGGCGGAACCGCTGGATGCCAGCGCGCCCCTGACAAACGCGGCGGCAATCAAGGGCAACATCGCGCTGATCGACCGAGGCAGCGTGACCTTCGCTTCGAAGATCGGGCATGCCGAGGACGCCGGCGCCATCGCGGTGATCGTCGCGGATAATCATAGCGGTGGCGACCTCATCATCACGATGGGCAATAACGGCGAAGTCCGGACAATCCCCGCCGTGATGATCAATTACAACTCCGGCCAAAGCCTCCATACGGCCGTCGAAGCAGGCACCACGGTGAATGTCACCCTCTCAAGCCACCCGTACTCCACCCTCGGGCAGTTCAACGGAGGTCGCGGCTCCTCCGACACCCTGTTCGGATTCAACGTGCCGGCGGCGGGCGTCTATCCGCTGCGCTTGATGTGGTTTAACGGCACCGGCGGCGCCAACTGCGAATGGTTCACGATCGATCGCGCCAGCGGCAAATACACCCTGATCAACGACGCGACCAGCACTAACTCGCTGCGGGCCTTCCAGGCGCGGGCGAACATTCCGATCCCACCGCCGGTGACCCAGCCAACCCTCGGCGTCGGCCTGAGCGGCACGACTTTGACCTTCACTTGGACGGGGACGGGGGTCAAATTGCAGTCGGCTGCTACCCTCAGCAATCCCACCTGGACAGACGTGTCCGGCGGCAGCGCCTCCGGGGCAACCGATCAGGTCAGTGGCACCACGAAGTTCTACCGCCTGGCCCCGCAATAGGCACTCCAGCTCAATTCAACTCGAAGAGACCAGGGCCAAACCCTGGTCTCTTTTTTTTAGGGATCAGCGGCCGTATTCGCGAGCCAGCGCA
>JAGWYX010000088.1 GCA_018969165.1 Verrucomicrobiota bacterium | reverse complement strand
CGTGCCCAAGCCGCGCTCGGACATCGCCTCGCGCAGTTCCTCGTCTTCGACCAGTTTGCCGGCGCCTTCCATCGAGCTGAGCAGGGTCGCTTCCGAGAAGCGCGGCGGCGGCTTGGTCTGCGCCTGCTTGATCTCGACCAGGCGGGTATGGACCCGCTCGGCCGGTGGTACCGGCACCAACTGGTTGCCGGCATCACCGGTCTCCGTGGCGGCCTCGCGGCCATAGACCTCCAGCCAGCCGGCCTTCACCAGCACCTTGCCTTCGGTCTTGAACGCCTCGCCTTCGACGCGGGTGATGCGCGTCGTGACGAGGAATTCGGCGGCCGGGTAGAAGACCGCCAGGAAACGCCGCGCGACCAGGTCGTAAATCTTCTGTTCGGCCTCGGTCAGGTGTTTGGGCTCGACGTTGGTGGGGATGATGGCGAAGTGATCGCTCACCTTGGCGTTGTTGAAAATCCGCTTGTTCGGTTTGACCCACTCCTGCTCGAGGATTTTGCCCGCGAAACCGCCGTAGGCCGTGCCATCCATCGCCTGGAGCGCGGCCTTGACGGTGGCCGGGTAATCCTCCGGCAGATGGCGCGAATCGGTGCGCGGGTAAGTGAGGGCTTTGTGCTTTTCGTAGAGGGCCTGGGCAATGGCCAGCGTATTCTTGGCCGAAAATCCAAAGCGCCGATTGGCGTCCCGCTGAAGGCTGGTCAGATCAAATAACAGCGGCGACAATTGCGACGAGGGCTTGCTGTCCTCGGTGACCACTCCAGGTCGCCCCTGGCATTTGGCCTGGATGGCCTCGGCGCGGTGCCGCTCCCACAGCCGTTCGGCCTTCAACTCGGGGTCGGCTTCCTTGCCGTTGGCCGGTTTGGCGAACTTCTCGTCGAACCAGCGGCCGGTGTATTCCCCGGCGGCGGCCGTGAACGTCCCGATCAATTCCCAGTAGGTGCGGGGCGCGAACCGCCGGATCCTCTCCTCGCGTTCGACCAGGATCGCCAGGGTGGGAGTTTGCACCCGGCCGACGGTGGTCTTGAAGAAACCGCCGCCTTTGGAGTTGAAGGCGGTCATGGCCCGGGTGCCATTAATGCCCACCAACCAGTCGGCCTCGGACCGGCAGACCGCCGCGTCGGCCAACGGGCGCATTTCCTGGTCGCTGCGCAGCCGGGCAAAGCCGTCGCGAATGGCGGCCGGCGTCATGGACTGGAGCCAGAGGCGGCGGATCGGCTGCCGGGCGTCGGAATGCCGGACGATGTGGCGGAAAATCAGTTCGCCTTCGCGGCCGGCGTCACAGGCGTTGACCAGCGTCTCGACATCCTTGCGTTTGATCAGCTTGGTCAGCAGGTTCAGCCGCTTCTCGTTCCGCTCGATGGGCAGCAGGTCGAAGTGCGGGGGGATGACGGGCAGGTGCGCAAAGGTCCATTTGCCCTTTTTGGCCTCGAACTCCGCCGGGCATTGGAGCTCCAGCAGGTGGCCGGCGGCGGCTGACAGGACGTATTGATCGCTCTCGAAATAGTCACCTTGACGCTGGAACCCACCCAGCGCCTTGGCGATGTCGCTGGCGACCGACGGCTTTTCGGCAATGATTAGTGCTTTGCCCATGCGGGGTGTGGCGCCCGCTCCCCGGTCACGCACCGGCGTCACCAGGTCGGCGCAATTTCTAAAATGCGGCGAACCTCGCCCAAAACCGGGCGGATGTCAAAACCCGAATGCGCGACGAATGCCGGTCACCAAAAATCGACCTGACAACAACGGGTTTCCGATCTCAAGGACACTCGCGGGCGGTCTGGCGGTTCATCCCATGCCGTCGTCATGCCGGGGGCGTCGGGCCCTTGGGCTTGCCCGGTTCGTTCGGGCGTTGCTCGACCGAGCAACGATCCGTCATTCAGGTCCGAATCCCGAGCCGGGGCAGAAGCCATTTTTGCAGGGCGACCCACACCGCCAGGAAGCCCAGAACGTAGATGAGTTCCATGGCGTTAACGTGTGCAGCCCCGGACCGAAAAATCAATGCTAAACCGCCGACGATTATCCCTTGCCGCCGCCCGCCGGCAGTTTCGCCGGCCCCGGACCTCCGACCTCTAATCTCCAATTCCCAAGATTGTCCGCACGCCGGAACCGTGCTATAAAGACTGAAGATGCGTACGGTACACAACGGCCCCCCCTCCCCGGAGGAGTTTCAACGGCACCTGCAGGAATTTATCCGTCAACACCTCCGCGACGCCCAAGCCGGCCCCGCCCCGAAATCCGAGCCCCCGGGCGCCTGGGAAAGGTCGGAACCCGAGCCCCAGGTGGAATCATTCAAGTTCGAGCACATTCCGCGTGAGGTCAAGGCGCATCTGGACCGTTTCGTCATCAAGCAGGATGAAGCCAAGAAGGTCCTCAGTGTGGCGCTGTGCGATCATTACCACCACGTGCGGCTCGCCTTCGAAGGCAAGGCCACCCCCAATTACGCCAAGCAGAACATCATGCTCATCGGCCCGACTGGCGTCGGCAAAACCTACCTGATCCGCAGCCTCGCTGATTTGATCGGCGTACCGTTTGTGAAGGCCGACGCGACGAAATTCTCCGAAACCGGCTACGTCGGCGGCGATGTCGAGGACCTGGTGCGCGACCTTTACCGGCGCGCCGAAGGCGATGTGCAACGGGCCCAGTACGGCATCATCTACATCGACGAGATCGACAAGCTCGCCACCGCCAGCAACCTCGAAGGCCGCGACGTCAGCGGGCGCGGCGTGCAAACCAATCTCCTCAAGCTGATGGAGGAAACCGAGGTGCCGACGCGCTCTCCCCAGGATATCGCCGGGCAAATCCAGGCGATGATGGAATTCACCCAACGCGGCCGCAAAGCCCCGGCGACCATCAACACCAAACACATTCTCTTCGTCGTCAGCGGCGCGTTCGGCGGGCTGGAGAAACTCGTTCGCAAACGGCTCCGCGAGGCGACCATCGGGTTCGCGGCCAAGGGGCCGAGCGTGGAAACCACCGACCAATGCCTCGAACACGTCCAGACCCGGGATTTCATTGACTTCGGTTTCGAGCCCGAGTTCGTCGGCCGGCTGCCGGTGCGGGTCGTGTGCCAATCGCTGGCAGTGGACGATCTGTTTCAAATCCTCAAAAGCTCGGAAGGCAGCATCATCCGCCAGTACGAGCAGGACTTCGCCGCTTACGGCATCGAGGTCCTCTTCCAGGACGAGGGTCTCCGCCTGATCGCCGAACTGGCCGGCGAGGAGCAGACCGGCGCGCGCGGCTTGATGACCGTGGCTGAGCGGGTGTTTCGCAACCTCAAGTTCGAGCTGCCCTCCACGCCGGTGAAGCGGTTCCTGGTCACCCGCGAGCTGGTCGAGGACCCGGTGCGCGAATTGCAGAAACTGGTCGCCGCCAGCCAGGACGAAGCGCACGTCGTCTCGCGTCAGATCGTTCACGAGTTCGCGCGGCGGTTCGCCGAGAGCCACGGTCTGCGCATCCGGTTCACCGACGAGGCGGCGGACCGGTTGGTGGCGTTGGCGGCGGAGCAGGGCCGGCCCGCGCGCGAGGTCTGCGCCGAGCGGTTCAAAGACTACCAGTTCGGCCTCAAACTGATCGTCCAAAACACCGGCCCGCGCGAGTTCGTGATCGGCCCCGAGGCGGTCGAGGCCCCGGACAAGGTGCTCAGCCAATGGGTCGTCACCAGCTACCGACAATCGGAGACCAAGGCCGGCGAGGACCGGACCTGAGCAGGCGGCCATCCGCGAATTACGCGAAGTCCGCAAAAGAGAGGCTGAGCCGAATCGCGGCTGGCGCGGGCGTCCGATAACGCTGGAAGGAATCAACCGCGGATGGCGCGGAGGGCACGGATCGAGACAAAGAGGAGGGTACTGACCATTTCCATCCGTGAAATCCGAGCCATCCGCGGTTTTCCGTTTCGTCCCGGCGGGTGTTCATTCGTGGTTGGCGGTTTTTGCTTTCGCCGGCAATGTCCATTCGCCGAGGACCTGCGCGGCGCCCAGGGCATCATAGGCGACGAATTCCAGGTGGCCACCAACCTGGCGAATCACGAAGTTCCCCGGGGAGTCCTCCTCGTGAACGCCGCCGCCGAGGTCATTGTCCCAATCGCTGAAATGGTTGCCGTAGGCGTACCTGGACCATTCCCGGTCGCCGGGCCGATTTGCCAGGGCGCGTTCGACGTGTTTCCGGAGTTGGTCCAGGGTCGCGGGTTGCTCGTCTATCGACCACAAGTGAAGCAAATACAACTTGTTTTGAGTCTGCCCGGCAGACCGACTCACCAGGCGCACTTGGACTTTCGGGAGAGTCAGATAGCTGGCAATGACGGGTTCGCTCTTGGTGGAAATGGCAAAGCCGTTTGCGCGTAGCCAGGTTTGGAGCGCCTGCGGATCGCGCGAGGCGATGGTGGTCGTGTCGAAGACTCCCGCGATCTTGCGATCCAGAATCGAGACCGGTTGGTCAATCCAAACCGACATCCCCTTGCTGCTGGCGGTTGCGGGCCCCGAGAACGCTAACATCAAGAGAATTCCCCCAACCCCGAGAATGCAGACAACCAAGATCGGCGGGTTCCGCACCAGCCGAATGATGGGCACCCCCAGCACCACAACGCCACACGTCATCCAAGTCTTCCAAATCATGTCGAGATCTCGCGGGCGGCGCGGATTGGCCTCGCTGATACCGGCAATCATCGCAAACAGCATGAGCAGGCACACGGCCACGTCCCAGCGGTGGATTCGACCGGTCGGCCTGACGAACAGCACCAGATAGGCGAGATAGGTAACGCCGACCCCAGCCAAGACCCCGAGGTACAACGGATCAACCAAATACACGATGCGCGGCTGGAAAAGATATTGCAGGGTCGGAAACAACCCGGTGGTGGCGGGTTCGATCACCGGGGGCGAAGGCACCGGCACGACCCACGCGAAGTTGGTGCCGACGCTGGTGAACCGCGTCTCGATCACCAGCCGCTCGACGCCGTTGCTGAAGTGGATCAACGCGCGCTGATCGGGAATGGTGACGTTGATCGCAACCGCAGTTGGATAGACCATGCCGTCGGCCGCCGCGCTGAACGGCGCGCAAAGCAGCAAAATCGCTGCGCACAACCCACGCATCCTTGCTCCGGAGAGAACCCTACCGCCGGGACCGATCCCAGGCAAGGCGAATTCTTTAACCGGTCACCAGCGCTAACCCGGATCAACCGCAGAGGTTCGCCGAGAAATCCTCAGGGTCAGAGGCGCGCCTCGCTAGCCGGACCCCTCGCCGAGCGCGTTCAGCGCCTGCTGCACGCGGGTCTGCTTTGCCTGCCAATCCGTCAGGCGCTTTTGGTGCTCCGCCAGCACGGCCGGCGGGACTTTCTCGCGGAACGCCGGGTGGTTCAGCTTGGCCTGGACCTTCTCGATTTCCCCGTCGATCTTCACCAATTCCTTGGTCAGGCGCGCGCGCTCGGCGCCCAGATCTGCCAACCCTTCGAGCGGTAGATACAACTCGCCCAAGACCGAGTGAACCACCGGCGTGCCTTTGCGCGGCGGGTAGCTCGAGTCCAGCTCCAGCTTCTCCGCCTGCAACAGGAGCTTGAGCACCTCAACCTCATGCGCGGCGAGTTGCCCGGCGGGCTTGAGCACGAACCGGACCTTCTTGCCCGCGGGAATGTTCGCCTCGCGCCGCAGGTTGCGTCCCTGGCCGACCAACTCGTATTTGGCGCTGACGAATTGCTCGACCGCGGCGTCAAGGCCGTAATGTTCCTTGAACGCGGCATCAAACGGCTTGGGCCAATGCGCGACCATGATCGTCCGGCCGCCCTGGTCGGCTGGCAGATCGTCGTGAAACCCCATCCCGTGCCAGAGTTCCTCCGTGATGAATGGCAGGAACGGATGAAACAACCGCAACGTGTGCGACAGGATGAAATCGATCACGGCCAGAGTGTTGGCGCGGTGTTCAAGATCGGAAGTCGCCAACGTGAGGCTGCTCCCGGAGAGGATCGCTTTGCTCGCCTCGACGTACCAATCGCAATACTCGCTCCAGAAAAAACGATGGAGCGTTTGGGCGATCTCGTTGAAGCGGTATTCGGCAAAGGCCGCGTCGATCTCGCAGATCGCCTGGTCGAGCCGGAGCAGAATCCACCGGTCGTCGCTCGAAAGCAGCCGCGGGTCGATTTCGCCCTCGACGTTCCCGCCCTGCATCTGGCGGAAACGGCAGGCGTTCCAGAGCTTGTTGCAGAAGTTGCGGCCCAGTTCGACGTCTTTCTCGTCGAACAGCACGTCCTGGCCCAGGGGCGCGCTGCGCATGGTGCCGAACCGCACGGCGTCGGCGCCGTACTTGGCGATCAGGTCCAGCGGGTCGGGTGAATTGCCCAGGCTCTTGGACATCTTGCGGCCCTGTTTGTCGCGGATAATGCCGGTGAAATAGACGTTGCGGAACGGCAGATCGCCCATGAACTCGTACCCGGCCATGATCATGCGGGCCACCCAGAAGAAGATGATCTCCGGCGCGGTGACCAGGTCGGTGGTCGGATAAAACGCCTTCAGCGTCGGATGCTGCGCATCCTGCTCGCGGTCGCCGGTCCAACCCATCGTGGCGAACGGCCAGAGCCACGAGCTGAACCAGGTGTCCAGCACGTCGGGGTCTTGAATCCAGCCCTCCCCTGGCGAGTCGATCTGGCAACGGATGAACGCCGCGTCGGAGTTGACGTCGCCCACGATTTCGGCCACCTTGTAGCACGAGGCCGATGCAGGCCGGGTTACCAACTTCCCCGTCAGGGGATGCGTTCCCGGAGATTTACCGTCGGTCTCTTTTCCTTTTACGGAGATGGCCTGGTGATCGAAAAACTTGCGTCCGTCCCGCAGCTCTTTGACCGTGAACTTGACGCGATAAAGCTCGGCGTCGAGTTGAAGTGCCGCTACGAACTTGTGGACACGAGCAACCTGGGGAATCGGCGGTGCATGGGATTCGGTGGCGATATGAACCGCGTGGTTGAGAAGCTGAGGCAGGGCGGGAACCAGTTTGATGTTCGCCAGCCCTTTGTTGGCGAAAGCATGTTCCAGACTCCGACGATTGACATAAATCTCCCACCCCGTGTCACGGTTCTCGAACCGTTGGCGTAGAAAACCGCTCGTCTCGGCAAGTCTCCAGGCCGATCGACGCAGGTCTCGAGCCGTGCGGCCCGGCAATTCCTGACCGCTCAGGCGAACCACCAGGACGGTCTTGTCCAGCGCGCGCCTGCCAAGTTCGTTATACCACACCGGAATGCGATGTCCCCACCAAAGCTGGCGGCTGATGCACCAGTCCTGGAGATTCGCCATCCAGTGGGCATAGGTCTTCGTCCAGCGATCCGGATAAAAGCGGATGGCTCCGCCGAGGTCGGACTTGACGGAGGCCAATAACTCGCGGACACTGACGCTGGCGACGTTCGGTGCAGGCTGGCTGCCCAACTTCTCCTCCGGGAGATGTGCCACCAGAGGTTTACCGCCGAACGCTGCCCTTTTGGCCTTGTAGTCGTAAAGGAAGGTGCCGTCGGCCAACTCCTTCACGACAATCGGTACGGCGTAATACTCCCCGGCTTGGTTCAAACCCGCCAGGAGATGGTGTACCTGCTTGAAGCGTGGATGCGGCGGACGATGGGGTTCCGAACGCCAAAGCACCGCCGTGCGGATGAGTTCGGGCAGGACACTGGCCGCCTGGATCACGATCGCATTCCGGTTGTTGAATGCGTGCGAGAGGCTCTTGCGCCGAAGAAGAACGTCCCAACCCGTGTCCACGTTGCGGAAGGTTTTCCCAATCCAGCCTTCTTGACGCGCCAACTTCATGGCCGCCAGCCGCAGCCGCTTCCGATCCTCGCCGCACGCTCCTGCGCCGGGCAGGTGGACCCAAGGCACCGATTTATCGACCGCGGCACCGAGCCCGACACACGTCCGCGCCTGGTCCACCGCCGGATATTTCAAAAACCATTGCTCGCTCAAGTAAGGCTCGATTGGCACCCGAGTGCGCTGACTGTGCCCGACGCTGTGCACGTAATCCTCAACCTTCAACAGCAACCCTTGCGCGGTCAACTTCTCGACGGCTGCCTCGCGCGCCTGCATCCGGTCCAGCCGCTCGAAGTCTTTCCCCGCGGCGGCCGTCATGGCGCCATCGGGGCCGATCACGACGGTCAGCGGCAAACCGTGCCGCTGCGCCATCGCATAGTCGTTCGGATCGTGCGCCGGCGTCACTTTCACACAACCAGTGCCGAATTTCGGATCGACGAAATCGTCCGCAATGACCGGGATTGGACGGTTCTGAAGCGGCAGGAGGACCTTCCGGCCCACGAGCGTCGTGTAGCGCGGATCTTTGGGATTCACGGCCACGGCCTCGTCGCCGAGCATCGTTTCCGGACGCGTGGTAGCGACGACGACGAACTGGTCGGGGACCGGGTGGCCGGCCTCGTCCAGCAGCGGATACTTCAGGTGCCAGAGGTGCCCCTTGGTTTCGAGCATCTCGACCTCTTCGTCGGAGAGCGCGGTGCGCGCGGCGGGGTCCCAGTTCACCATCCGTTTGCCCCGGTAGATCCGGCCCTGCTTGTAGAGCGCAACAAAGACCCGCTGGACGCTGCGCGAGTATTCCGGGTCCATCGTGAACCGTTCGCGCGTCCAGTCACACGAGCACCCCAGCTTCTTCAACTGCTGGATGATGATCCCGCCGTATTTCTCCTTCCACGCCCAGGCGTGTTCGAGAAACTTCTCGCGGCCGAGATCGGTCCGGTGTTTCATCACCCCGCGTTTGCGCAGCTCTCTTTCCAGCACCGAGTGGGTCGAAATGCTGGCGTGGTCCGTGCCCGGCAGCCACAACACCTCCTTGCCGTCCATGCGCGCCTTGCGGGCCAGGATGTCCTGGATCGTGTTGTTCAGCACGTGACCCATGTGCAGAATGCCCGTGATGTTGGGCGGCGGAATAACGATCGAGTAGGCCTGGCGTCGGGCGTTCACCCGGGCCGGATCGGCGACAAAACATTTCTGCTCCAGCCAGAATTGGTACCATTTGGCTTCGACCGCCTGCGGTTCGTAGGCTTTGGGTATCTCGGACATGCGGCGACTCAAGGGAGAACATCGAACTGGCCGAACTGGCGGAAGTGCTCGTCGAACGCTGCGGCCCGCGTCAACCCGAGCCGCTGCATGACGACGAACGAGGCGGCGTCACAGAACGAATAGGCCTTGTCCGGGTGCTGGCGCAGCAGCCGCGCCGTCTCGACTTCATCCGCCGGGCCCACCGGTTCCCAGACCAAAACCGGATTATGCTGGGCGTCATCCAGGACCTGGATCCGAATCGCCGGCGAACGGCTGAAGTAGGCGTACGTCTCGGCCAGAATCAGCGTCGTGAACACGAATTGCGTCCGCTGGCGCAGCAGCTCCGCCGCCGCCTCACGCGCCCGGCCGTGCCACGGCTCGCGGGCGTCACGC
>JAGWYX010001017.1 GCA_018969165.1 Verrucomicrobiota bacterium | reverse complement strand
GGACACGCTGGCCTGAACTGACCAGCCTTTCCTGGCCGGAACCGTGGCGGTGAAGGCTGCACCGCGCGCTGAGTTAGCTCGGTTTGCTCGTCCACCCCGCCGCCGCCCAGCAGTCAACTATAGCCTTCCGCACCGGCCTCCAGTTGCCCTCCCCCAGAAACGTCGCGACCGTGTCTCCCAAACTCACGCCTAAAACGTCCAGTGCCGCTGTCTGCCCGGCATCGGTTGCCTGGGCGCTTCGCACAAAGTTCACAAACTTTTCTGGATCGGCAGACAGGAGGGAAACCAGGATTTCGGCCAGGCTGTAACTGAGTTTATTCGACTCCCCCGGCTCGTAGAATGATGTCCCCGCCCAAAAACTCTGGATGCGGTCCTCGTTCCAAAACGCTACGTGCTCGTCGCGCAGGTCTGCGTCGAGCGCCGGCACGCCGGACTTGGCGATGCGCTTTTGCACGGTTACGGCCAACCCCTCGTTCAACCAACGGGGAAGCGGCAGCTGGACGACGGCGGCGTGCGTCAATTCGTGCGCCAACGTCTGTCGGATATACCGGCCATCCTCGTAAGGCGCGGCGACGTGAATGTAGTCCTTGCGGATGAGCATCCCGCCGCTGGCTGGATTGGTTCCGTCCCGGCAAAAATATGAGACGTATTGATAATAGTCGTCCAGTTCAGTGAACAGCAGGATCACCCGCTTACCCCAGCCGGGCGGACGCTCGGACTCACCGAGCACCTGTTGCACCAGGTCCAACGTGCGCGCCGCAACGCCGATCAATTCGTGAACCGTCCCCGGCTCAAGCTCGGACAACAGCAGGAAGCGCCCGGACTGCGCGACGTGATATCGCCCACCCAAATCGGCTCTCAGGCGCTGAACCCACTGGGTCGCCACCTCGGACCAAGCCGCATCGAGGCACTCCGGCGGGACGGCGGCTGCCAGCGCCCGAATCCGATCCCAGTTGGGTCGCTGGAAACCGTCGGCGCGGACAAACGCATCCTCAACCTGATCCAGGTCAATCCAAGTCGGCACCCAACCTGGTGGAATTTCATCCGCCAGTGTAGGCGGACTGGGCGGCGGCGCGGCCTCGCCAGAGAATTCCGTGCCGCATTCTTGGCAGCGGACAGCTTCATCCGCGTTCTCGCGTCCGCAATATCCGCAGCGTTTCATCGGCAGACAAGGCTAACGTCGTTTACTTCACTTCTGGCACCGGCGGATTCGGACATGCGAACCGTCAATCTCAAAATGAGGCATCAGTCATCGAAATTCAAGGTGCCGGCAGCCAACGTCTCTCGGGTGGTTTATTGACATGACTCTGGTCGCCCCGCGCGGTGGAAACACTTTGACGGTTGCCGATGCGCTCCTCGTCGGAGCGTTCCTCGACCTGGTGCATCCGCGAGTCCTAGCCGTTGACCAGCAAGGGCTCCCTTATCACGACCCAGTTCAGCCAGGCAATCCGGCTACTTGACCACGAGGTTTGTCGAGTAGACGACCGAGTGGGACCACGATTGCTTTATGCGAAAATAGAGTCTCCAGGTTCCCTTCAGGCGATTGGTCAAGTCGGGGTCAGGCATCGGGCCGATGATGTGATGATCATAGGGCCAGGTTCCATCATGGGGCCGGAAATCCACGTCCCTTGATTCGTTGGGCAGCAACCTCCAGCCGTGGAAGCTGAACGCACCCCATTTATCCGTGCTGAGTTTGGTAATGACCAATGGGCGCTCGGTGCAATTGGACAGGGTGAATCCCGCCCCATCAGCAAACCCACCCTTGGAGGATATGGACACGGGATGGGGCACCCCCATCGGTACGGA
>JAGWYX010001016.1 GCA_018969165.1 Verrucomicrobiota bacterium | reverse complement strand
CCATGCCACCGCCACCGAAAAAGATCTCGGGCGCGATCGATGGAGAGCAACTCCTGCCGAGCGCCGTGGCCACCAGCGGGGTGGTCGAGTTTCAAGACATGAGCGCGTGGGGCGATGCCTGGAGCAACGAAGGCCAGCTCTGGTGGCGCGGCGGCGAGAACGGGGCGATGTTGACGCTCAAACTGCGAGCGCCCGGCGCGGGGGCCTTCGAACTGATCGGGTATTTCACGAAGGCACCTGACTACGGCACCTTTCAATTGTTTCAGGGAGACCGGAAGATCGGGCCGGAGGTGGACGGTTACGCGGCGTCGGTGGTGCCGAGCGGGGCGATCGACCTGGGCCGGATCACCCTGGCCGCCGGAGATAATCCGCTGGTGGTCAAGATCACGGGTAAATCCGCGCAATCCTCGAACTATTTGTTCGGCCTCGACGCATTCGTGCTGAAGCCGGCGCAATAGGGGGCGAGCGTCGCGGATTCCCTGTGCGCGCCTCGCTCATGGAGTCCTTGAGAAGGCAAGCGCAGGCAGACAATGAGACGCTAAAACTTGACTTGATGACAGCGAGTTTGACGGTTCAAGGACTCTAGAGGGGATTCGGCTCGACAAACGCCCCGGTTTGGGATCGAATGCCCCAGCCAATGGAACGCGACGTGAAATTGCGGAGACGTCGTTCAACCTGCATCTGGGCAGCAGGCGCAAACCGGTTGCTGGTCGCACCGTTCTTTTATGCCGGCGCCTACGACCTGGGTACGGTGAAGGGGATGGCGGGTTTTCGCGGCTCGGCAGCCGCTCGTCTAATGCTGGCGCGAAACGGCTCCGTTGTCGCTGATCCCAGCTACAAGCACAGTTCGAATCGGGGTCAGTCCCGGCTATTTACCTGTTTTCAGTTGGCGGTCGGGCCGGCTTGACGATGATTTTGGTCGTATGGCGCGCAAGTTAAGAATTCAGTATGCTGGCGCGGTTTATCACGTCATGAATCGGGGTGATCGGCGGGAAGCGATTTTTCACGACGACCAGGACCGGCGGCGCTTTCTGGAGACGCTGGGGGAGGCGTGTGCCAAGACCGGTTGGCAGGTTCACGCGTATTGCCTCATGCCGAACCATTTTCATCTGGTGGTGGAGACGCCCCGGCCGAATCTGGTGGCGGGGATGAAGTGGTTTCTGGGGACTTACACCAGCCGATTCAACCACCGGCACAAGCTCATTGGGCACCTGTTCAGCGGACGTTACAAGGCGCTGGTGATGGACAACTCGACGGCGGGTTATTTGAAAACGGCGTGCGACTACGTGCATCTGAACCCAGTGCGGGCCGGGTTACTGCGGGCCGAGGAACCATTGGGGACCTATGTGTGGAGCAGTGTCCCGGAGTACTCGAAAAGCGCCGCGCAACGGCCGTCGTGGCTGCGGGTGGACCGCTTGCTGGGTGCACACGGGATTCCCAAGGACAGCCCGGCAGGGCGGCGGATGTTCCAGCAGCGAATGGAGGAGAAGGGGCGCGCGGAAGGTAAAACAGAGGCGTGCATGTCGATGCGGCACGGCTGGTGCCTGGGGGATGAGGCGTTTCGGAAGGAACTACTGGCGCAGGTAAGCGAGCGGCGCGGGGCGCATCATTACGGGGCGGAGCTGCAGGAGGGAGAGGAAGAGAAGGCCGAGCGATTGGTGAAAGCGGAACTGGCCCGGCGAAAGTGGTCGGAAGTAGAATTAGCCACATGGTCCAAAACCGACCGGCGCAAGGCGTGCATGGCGCTGCGTCTGCGGCGGGAGACGACGATGACGCTGGCGTGGATTGCGGGCCGATTGCAGATGGGCAGC
>JAGWYX010000087.1 GCA_018969165.1 Verrucomicrobiota bacterium | reverse complement strand
ACAAGTTCAGCGTGATCTACGTCTCGCGGGTGGTGACTTACAGCAAGATTTACGGCGCGCTGGGCATGGTGCCGGTGTTCCTGGTCGGGTTGTATTTTTCGTGGTTGATTGTCCTGTTCGGGGCGCAAGTGGCGTATGCGCTGCAAAACTGGCGCGCTTATGCCCAGGAGAAACAGGCCGAGCTGGTCACGCAACGCGGCCGCGAACTGATCGCGCTGCGGGTGATGACCGAGGTGGCCCAGCGCTTCCAGCAGGGGTCCAAACCGCCGACCGGCTCGGAGATCGCCGGTGCGCTGGGGCTGCCCTCGCGCCTGATCGGCCAGGTGCTGCAACTCCTGCTGAGCAACCGCCTGCTGGTCGAGGTCGCCGGCCTGGAAGTCGCTTACGCCCCGGGGCGTCCCCTGGAGCAAGTGACTAGCCGGGATGTGCTCGAAGCGCTGCGGAGCGGGCCGGGTGGGGAGTTGCCGATGCAGGAGGGCCCGGCCCAGGGCCCGGTGCGCGAGGAGTTGGCTCGGATTCGGCAGGCCGAGCAAAGGGCGGGGGCGACGACATTGCGCGAGCTGATTGATCGCAGCCAAACGCCGGTCCAGGCCGAACCCGGTGAGCGGTAAGGCGGCGCAGGCCGGAGTGGCTGGGTTCAGAGGCCGGGCCAATGACTCTAGCACACTCCGGCCTACTCGACCTCAGACTTGGAATCGGGCTTGGCAGCGGGGCGGGGCGGCGTAGAATGAACCGGTGATCACGTTTCTACGACTGGTCGGGATTTTCAACGCTGCGATCTGGTTCGGGGCGGCGGCCTTTTTCACGTTCGGGGTTGGCCCGGCGTTTTTCGCCCCGGACATGATCAACTTGGTCGGTCGCCCGCGGGCCGGGGTGGCGGTGCAGATGATCCTGGACCGCTATTTCGTGGTGCAGCATTGGTGCGGGGTGATTGCCCTGGTGCATCTGGTGGCGGAGTGGCTCTACACCGGCCGGCCGCTGTCCAAGCTGACCTTGAGCATCCTGGTGGTGATGCTGGGGCTGGGCCTGGCGGGGCACTACGGTTTGCAGCCGCGGCTGAACCGGTTGCACCTGACGATGTACGGGTTGCGGTCCACGCCGGAGCAGGCCGAGCAAGCCCGGCGTTCGTTTCAGACCTGGCACGGCTTCGCGCAGGGGCTTAATCTGCTGATGCTTGTCGGAATGGTGTATTACCTGTGGCAGGTGAGCCAGCCGCCGGCGGTTTCGCGTTTTCTCCGTGCAAACCGGTTTCAGTTGGAGTAAATTCGGGGATTGACAAACCTTGCGGCCTGCAAAACAAGTGTAAGTGGTAGCGGGCGCGTGCCGCGTCCAAGAAAGAAAGTTGTATGATTTCAAACGAGCGTCCATCGCCTTATGGCCATCGTTCCTACGGGACGGCGGCACCCAAACCCACCGTGGTCGAAGAAACCCTCAGGTCGGAGAAGATCCAGATCGAACGCAAGACGTTTGTGTTCACGCTGAAGGAAAATCCGCGGGGCCGCTTCTTGCGCGTCACCGAGGACGTCAACGGCCGGCGGGACGCCATCATCATCCCGGCCACCGGCCTGGAAGACTTCAAGAAGGTGATCGAGGCGATGCTCAAGACGGTGGCCGATTTGCCCGCGCCCAAGCCCGAGGCGTAGGGGGCGCATGAGCCCCTGGTGGGGCTGGCCGGAACCGTTCAGGCAGGGTCTGGTCAGTAAGCCGCCTTCCGTCGCCGGGGGCGGACCCGGGGTGCGTCGCCCCAGAGGCCCTCCAGGTCATAGTGCGCACGCACCTCGGCGCGCATGAGGTGGATGAGGACGTCCCCGTAGTCCAGAACCACCCACGAGGTCGGCCAGGTGCCGTCCATCGCCCGCGGCCGCAGGTCGTGGCCGACGCGCAGCTTGTCGGTGATTTCATCGACGATGGCGCGCAGGTGGGGTTCACTGGTGCCGGTGGCCAGCACAAAGAAATCGGTGACCGTGGTCAGCTTGCGCATGTCCAGAATCACCAGGTCCTCGGCCTTTCGGTTGTCGGCTAATTCGCGGCACAAAAGCGCCAATCGCTTTGAATCCATTGTCAGTGGCTTCGAATCTGGGAACTTTCCGCGGCCGAGTCAACTTTTTACGCGCGCCCTGCTGTGGCCTCGATCCGAGAATCCAGTTGTCCAGGCGGGCGCCGGTGGACTAGACTTCTTGAACCGTGAAACCCGCGAATCGAGGTCTGGGCCGTGCCGCTCCCGATTGAGCCCTGAAACGGCCCGTGAGCCAATCAACAGACATCGAGCGGATTGTCTCGACCGCGCTCTACTTCTTGCCGGTGCGCGCGCGCGTGCCTCTGAAGTTTGGGCCGGAGACGATGACCAGCGTGACGTGCGCGCGGGCCTGCGTGCGGGTAGCGGATGGGCGGGGGAGGGTGGCCGCCGGCTGGGGCGAGACGCCGCTGAGCGTGCAGTGGGTCTGGCCGGGTCAGGTGCCTTACGAAACCCGCCACGAGACCTTGAAACGTTTTTGCACCGTGCTCGCCGAGGCTTGGGCGCGGTTTGACGGCCGCGGGCACCCGCTCGAAATCGGGCACGATTTCCAGGAACAAGTGCTGCCCGGCCTGGTCAAGGATTTCAACAGCCGGCCCGGGCCGGCCGCCGAGCCGATGCCGTGGCTGGCGGCACTGGTGTGTTGTTCGGTCTTTGACCTCGCGCTCCACGACGCCTTTGGTCGCCTGCATCAGCGGCCGGTCTATTCGCTGTACGGCGCCGAGTTCGTGAGCCGCGATCTCGGCGAGTTCCTGTCTGCGGCCGGGGATGCCGCGGTTACGTTTCACGGAAAGCACCCTGCGGATTTCCTGGTGAAGCAGCCCCCGTCGCGGTTGCGGGCGTGGCACCTGGTCGGCGGGCTGGACCCGCTGGGGCCGGAGGAGTTGACCGGCAACGAGCCGGATGACGGCTACCCCGTGCTCCTGGTGGATTGGATTCGGCGCGACGGCTTGACGTGTCTCAAGGTGAAGCTGCGCGGGAACGACGCCGCCTGGGATTATCAGCGGCTGGTCAAGGTCGGCGCCATCGCCGTGGCCAATGGCGTCGAGTGGTTGACCGCGGATTTCAACTGCACGGTCAGTGAGCCGGGGTATGTGAACGAAATCCTGGACCGGCTCCGCGACGAGCAGCCGCGGTTTTACGGCATGCTGCTTTATGTCGAGCAGCCGTTCCCGTATGACCTCGAACGGCATCGCATCGACGCCCACAGCGTGGCGGCGCGCAAGCCGTTGTTTCTGGACGAAAGCGCGCATGACTGGCACCTGGTGCGACTGGGGCGCGAGTTGGGCTGGACCGGTGTGGCGCTCAAGACGTGCAAGACGCAGACCGGGGCGCTGCTGAGTTGTTGCTGGGCCAAGGCGCACGGCATGACGCTGATGGTGCAGGATTTGTCCAACCCGATGCTGGCGCAAATCCCGCATGCGCTGCTGGCGGCGCACGTCGGCACGATTATGGGGATCGAAACCAACGGGATGCAGTTTTATCCCGCCGCCTCGATGCCCGAAGCCGCGATCCACCCTGGGCTCTATCGACGGCGGGACGGGCGGATTGATTTGTCCACGGTGACGGGTCCGGGGTTCGGCTACCGGGAGGCTGAGATCCACCGGGAGCTGCCGGCCCCGGCGGCGGAGTTTTTCTCATGAAACGGCCCGTCGCGACCGGCAGGGACCGCGTGTCGCGGCCCACCAATTCGTGGGCCGCAGCAGGCTGTCCCTCCTTGGACAACGCCGAAACGCAGGTCCGGCATTGGAGGTGGAGCATTTCCATGAACCGCCGGAACGACCATCAGGTTTTGGCGAGAGGAGTTTTTCCATGAACTGCTGGGACGACCGCCAGGTTTTGGAGTGCGCCAGTCCTCTGGCGCTTTTGGTCCCGGTGGCCGTCGTGGCAAAGCGGCGGAGGACCGCCGCAGTCCAAGACGCTGTCGCGTCGGCTCTGCCCGATTCTGGTTCCTGGTCAGCGTTCGTGCGTGAGCGCGAACGGAGGCTCGCGATGAACGTTGAGGCGGAGCGTGGGTTGTCTCAACCGGCAGCAATCCCAGACCGCCTGAAGGCGGGACTACGAACGGCCGGCTCGCGCGTTTTAACGTCCCATTCCATGCGCCCTCTTCGAGGCAAGCGGCTGGTTTATGCGGTCATGGTGGCATGGCTTGCCGCGGTCGCTCTGCCGGCGGGGGAACCCGACCGCGTCCAGGCCAACCGCGTGATCGAGTTCCGTTTCGCCTCGACGAAGGTTTACGCGGATCCGTTCAACACGGTGGAACTGGATGCGGTATTCGATCTGCCCGATGGCCGCCAGGAACGTGTGCCGGGTTTCTGGGATGGCGGCGACACCTGGCGGGTCCGGTTTGCTTCCAGTCAGGCCGGAGTTTACCGCTACCATACCGAATGTTCCGATACCGCGAATCGGTCGCTGAACGGCCAGGTCGGCATGTTCCAGGTCAAACCGTATCCCGGCAGGAACGCCCTTTACCGGCACGGCCCCGTGCGGGTGGCCGCGGACAAGCGGCACTTCGAGCACGCCGACGGGACCCCGTTCCTGTGGCTGGCGGACACGTGGTGGATGGGCTTGTGCCGCCGGCTGCAATGGCCGGGCGAATTCAAACAGTTGACCGCCGACCGGGTCGCCAAAGGGTTCAACGTGGTGCAGATCGTGGCCGGGTTGTATCCGGACATGCCGGCGTTTGACGAGCGGGGCGCCAACGAGGCCGGGTTTCCCTGGACCCGCGGTTACGGGCGGATCAACCCGGCGTATTTCGACGCGGCGGACCGGCGGATCGCGTGGCTGGCGGATGCGGGCCTGGCACCGTGCATTGTGGGCGCGTGGGGCTATCATTTGCCGTGGCTCGGGGTCGAGCGCATGAAGCAGCATTGGCGATACCTGGTCGCGCGCTACGGGGCTTACCCGGTTTTCTGGTGCGTTGCCGGCGAGGGGCTGATGCCTTACTACCTGTCGGCGCACAAGGCCGGGGACCGGGAGTTCCAGCGGCAGGGCTGGAGTGAAGTGACGGCCTACCTGCGGCGGATCGATCCATATCATCATCCGATTTCGATTCATCCCACCGACCTGGCGCGCACGCAGTTGACCGACCCGGCGCTGTTGGATTTTGACATGTTGCAAACGGGTCATTCGGATCGGGCCAGCATCCCGAACACGATCACGCTGGTCCGTCGGTCTCGAGCCGCCGCGCCGACGATGCCGACGATCAACGCCGAGGTTTGCTACGAAGGCATCCTCGGGACTTGTCATGCGGATGTGGAACGGTTCATGGCTTGGACCTGTTTGCTGTCAGGGACGGCCGGGCACACTTACGGCGCCAATGGAATCTGGCAGGTCAACCGGCGCGAACAACCGTACGGCAAATCCCCGCACGGCGGCAACTGGGGCACCACGCCGTGGGACGACGCGATGCGGCTGCCGGGCTCACGGCAAGTCGGCCTGGCGAAGGGTTTGCTCGAGCGCTACGAATGGTGGCGGTTCGAGCCGCACCCGGCATGGGCGGGGTTCGACGGTCCGGGGCGAGCCGACCCGTTCGTGGTCCCCTACAGCGCCGGGATTGAGGGGAAGACGCGCATCGTTTTTGTCCCGTTGGCGCGAGCGATCGTGCTGCGACAGCTCGAGCCGGCATTGCGCTATGACGCGTTCTACTTCAACCCGACCGACGGCACGACGAGCGAGATTGGAGTCAAACGGAGCGATGCACGCGGTAATTGGATAGTTCCCGCGCCCAAGACCGCGGCGCCGGACTGGGTGGTGGTGCTCGAGGCGGTGCCTTAGCGGTCCGTTGCAGGCCTAGCGGTCGAGAGCTTCGTGAGGGGCACACCGGACCGCGCGAATCGCTTTGACAAGGCCGGATATCGGCGCACTCTGGCGGCAACACCCGAAATCACGTAATCCGCCTAATCACGGAGGCACTCATGAACTCTTCCATCTCGCGCCGCCAATTTCTCGGAACCACCGCCGCTGCCGTCACCGTCGCGGCCGTCAGTCCCACCGTCTTGCGCGGCAGCACTGACACGCCCGCCCTACTCGGCGGCACGCCGGTGCGGCGACAACCCTTCCCCTCGTGGCCGAAATACAGCGAGCGCGAGGAACGCGCCCTGCTGGACGTGCTCCACTCGGGGAAATGGTTCCGCGGCGACGGCAGCAAGGTGGACCAGTTCGAGTCTGCCTACGCGCAATTGACAGGCGCCCGGTATTGCATCGCCACGGCCAACGGCACCAGCGCCCTGATCGCCTCGCTGGCTGCCCTCGAGGTCGGTCCCGGCGACGAGGTGATTCTGCCGCCGTACACCTTCGTGGCGACGCTGAACGTCGTGTTCCTCCAGTATGCCGTTCCGGTGTTTGTCGATACGGACCCCGAGACGTTCCAAATAGACGCGCGCAAGGTCGAGGCCGCCATTACCGCGCGGACGAAGGCGATCCTGCCGGTCCATATCGGCGGGTCGGCGGCCGATTTGGACACCCTGGTAAGCGTGGGCAAGCGGCACAAGCTGCCGGTGATCGAAGATGCCTGCCAGGCGCACCTGGCCGAGTGGCGTGGGCGCAAGGTGGGCACGCTCGGGGACACCGGCTGTTTCAGCTTCCAGGCCAGCAAAAACCTGAACTCCGGCGAAGGCGGCGCCATCCTGACCCATGACGAGGCGCTGGCCGACAAGTGCTGCGCCTTTCACAACCACAATCGCGCACGGTCCGGTGCGGGACGGCACGGGCGCCTGGCTGACCCGGCACGCACGTCGAACCTGCGGCTCACCGAGTTTCAGGCGGGACTGTTGCTGGCGCAGATGACGCGGCTCGAGGTCCAGTCCAGGACCCGCGATCAGAACGCGCAATCGCTGAGCGGGATGTTGCGCGAGATTCCGGGCATTGTTCCCGCGCGGCTGCACGACGGCTGCACCCGCTGCGCCTGGCACCTTTACATGTTCCGCTACCAAAAGGAACAGTTCGCCGGGCTCGACCGCGCGAAGTTCCTCCGGGCCCTGCATGCGGAGGGCGTGCCCGCCTCCGGCGGTTACGGGCCGATGAACAAGGACGCTTTTATCACGGAGACCTTCCGCAGCCGCGCCTACCAACGGCTGTATCCGCCGGCGGAATTGGCGGGTTGGGCGGAGCGCAACCAGTGCCCCGAGAACGACCGGCTCTGCCAGGAGGCGGTGTGGTTTACCCAGCCCATGCTGCTCGGAACCCGCAGCGATATGGACGACATCGTCGCCGCCATCCGGAAGATCCAGGCGCACGCCGGCGAGTTGGCCAGGAGTTGAGAGGCGGGCGGGCCTGCTGCGCGAGTCGTCCGTCGTCAATTCCGCAAGCGGGGCGGCCGCAGGCCGCAGCCATATTCGTTGGCGAGCCGATGGAGCGGACGGATGTCCGCTGCCACCCGGTTACCCCGAAAGACTCGCGCAAGCCATTGGAAATCAACAAACCGGCTTTTATGCGAAGTGCTGGCCCGAAGGGCTGGGGGAATCATGCAAAGTCCGGGCCAAGTCGATCGCTTGGCCGAGCGCGGTTCGACCTGAAGTAGTCAAAGAAATGGTTTCGCTTTGAAAGCCAGGGCCCTCCTGCCTTAACGTTTCCGCGCAAGCTTCCGAAGCAAATGCCGATTTGAAATTGCTATGGCCAGGCCGTCAACAGAGTCCCGTCCCCTCGCGTCGTGGCTGGCCCAACCGGCCGCTCGCGCCACCCTGGCGCTGGCGTTGGTGCTGGTAATTGGGTGCGTGTTCAATGCCAATGGCGCGTTCTTCAAGCTGGGCACACACCGCGACGCGCTGCGGCAGGCCTCGGTCTTCGGCATCCTGGCGTGTGGCATGGCGGTGGTAATCATTTCCGGTGGGATCGACCTCGCCGTCGGCAGCGTCCTGGCGTTGGTCGCGGTCTGCTTCTCGCTGATGAGCATTCACTGGGGTTGGCCAGCCTGGTGCTCGATCCCGCTGTGTCTGCTGATCGGCTCCGCCTGCGGCGCGGTGTCGGGCGGGCTCGCCGCCGGGTTCGGGATGCAACCGTTCATCGCGACCCTGGCGATGATGGTGTTCGCGCGCGGCCTGGCCAAAACGGTCTGCGGCGGGATGAAAGTGTCCACGGCGGTGCAGAACCCCGACGGCACTTACCGTTACGTGGCGGTGCCAGGGATATTTCGCGCGATCGACTCGCGGATTTTCGGGGGGGACCTATCGATGGTGACGGTGATCTTCCTGGTCTGCGCTGCCGCTGCCTGGCTGTTCCTCGCCCGGCATCGGCATGGGCGGTATCTCTACGCGATTGGCGGCAACGAGGAGGCGGCGCGGTTGTCCGGCGTGCCGGTGGGTCTGACGAAGGTGCTGGCCTACGCGACTTGCGGGCTGCTGGCGGCCGTGGCCGGTCTGTGTCAGGCGGCCCAGGAGCAGCAAGGGGATCCCGAGGCGGGCGCCGGCTACGAGTTGACGGCCATTGCCATCGTCGTGATCGGCGGCACCAACCTGATGGGTGGCCGGGGCGGCATCTGCCTGACCCTGCTCGGGACGCTGACCATTGGTTACCTGGAAAAAATCCTGAGCATCAACGCGGTGCCTGAAGCCAGCCGGTTGATGCTAACCGGCGCCATCATCGTCGTCGCCGTCCTCGCCCAGACGCGGTCAAGGGCGTGAGGGGACCTCGAATAAAACTTGCTGCCGTGTCTGCCGGCGGCTTAACTTGTGCCGGTTTCGCCAGGGCCCACGGAATGTGGACTTACGAACCCCGCCAGGGCAGGAATGCAGCAACGGTAGTTTGCTCTGCATCAGCCGTGGTCACCCTGGCCTTTTAACTCAACAAATCGGACATGGCTTACCAGGTTCTGGCCCGCAAATACCGGCCGCAGCGCTTCCGCGACGTCGTCGGCCAGGAACACGTCACCCAAACCCTGGCCAACGCGATCGGGCAACAGCGCATCGCCCACGCCTACCTGTTCGCCGGCCCGCGCGGCACCGGCAAAACCACCATCGCCCGCATCTTTGCCAAATGCCTGAACTGCGTCGGTGGCCCGAAGGTGGAGTTTGCCGACGACGACCCCCGCTGCGTCGAGATCAGCGAGGGCCGCGCCCTGGACGTGCTCGAGATCGACGGCGCCAGCAACCGCGGCATCGACGAAGTGCGCGACCTGCGGGAGACGGTCAAATACGCCCCCGCGGTGGCGCGCTTCAAGGTTTACATCATCGACGAAGTGCACATGCTGACCAAGGAGGCCTTCAATGCGTTGCTCAAGACGCTGGAAGAGCCCCCGGCGCACGTGAAATTCATGTTCGCCACCACCGAGCCGGAGAAGGTGCTGCCGACCATCCTGTCACGCTGCCAGCGGTTCGACCTGCGCCGCATCCCGGCGGCTCTCATCGCCAAGCACCTGGCCCAGATCGCCAGGCAGGAAAAGGTCCAGATCGACGAGGCGGCCCTGTTCGCCGTTGCCCGGGGAGCCGAAGGTTGCCTGCGCGATGCCGAGTCCACACTC